>NZ_MKJW01000150.1:0-10516 GCF_001942375.1 Kocuria sp. CNJ-770 | reverse complement strand
ATGAGCTGGTCGTAGTTCGTGGTGATGCCGGGGATGAACCCGGCGATGCCCACGAGCAGGAAGACCGCGCCGTACAAAAGAGCGGCGGTCTGGACGGGCGAACGGCGGGGGGTGGTGCGGTGGGTGGGAACGGTCATGGTCTTGCCTCGTTTCGATCGTGGTGGGCACGACCCCGGACAGGGGCCGTGAATTCGGCGGCCAGGTGCCGGTCAGCACTGCCACGCCTGGTTGCGCACGTGATGGGGATGGTGGCGGGGGTACGGGCCGTCACCCATGGGCGGCGATCTGGTGTCGGCCGGTCTGTGGTGGCACCTCCTCACCGGTGGTCATCAGCAGGGCGGTGTAGGCGACCAGCAGGGGCAGGAACGGTACGGCCAGCACCCCTGCGGACCCGGCAGCCAACACCACGGTCAGTCCCGAGGCCCCGGTGGCCAGCAGGCCTGCCGCCCCGAGGCGGTGGGTGGTGGTGTCGCGCCGGTCGGGCAGCGTCGTCAGCATCGGCACCAGACCGGCTGCGCAGATCAGCCACAGCAACGCCACCCATTCCTGTCCGGGACCGGCTGTTGCCAGCAGCGACCAGCCGACCAGCCCGAGCAGCGCCCCCAGGGCCATGGCGAACGGCAGACCCGGGGCCGGGAATGTCCGGGCCCCTTCGGGCACATCGGGTCCCCCGCGCGCCAGCGAGCCAACACCATCCACGCCTGACATCACCGCGCTCATCTGGTGACCTCGGCTTCGGGTGCCGCGTGCATCGTGGGAAGGCCCAGTGGCCTGGCGTCCTCGAGGGTCGAGGTCGCCGGTGCGGCACCGGGGCTGGCCAGCAGGAACTTGACCTTCCGCGCCCCTGCGGCCGGGTTCTCGTGCTCGGCCGACCAACGCAGCAGATCCATCGCGGCCGCCTCCACGGACTCGGCCCCGCGCAGATCCACCACCACCTGGATGCCCGGCACCAGCCGGCGAGCGCGGCCGATCACCGGGCACAAGCCCCGCTGATTGTTCTCGGTCACCGCACCGGTGACCTCGATCCGCACCTGCCGCCCGTCCAGATCCACCTGCACCACGACAGCGATTTTCGGCTCCATGACAGCACCTGCTTCCCAACAGAAGACGTGCGGCCACTTCTCAACCGTCCCCCCACCCTAAGCACACTTACCCTGCGCTGGCCAACACCCCACGCCCGGCAGCCGGCAGCACGGCACGTGCCGCCGCCGCTGGTTCCGCCTGTCCTCGGCCGCACGGGCGGCCGCTACCGCCCGGCCGGTACCGGCGTGCGGCCTGCCCGCCGGCCCCCGCGCCGACCAGGGCCTCTGCTCGGGACAGGCCCGCCCCGGGGATCTGGCCGCTCAGCTCGGCGAGCTGGCCCGCGCCCTGCAGCATGAGACCGACTTCGACGCCACCCTGGCCGCCATGGTCCACGCCGCCCTGGACCTCGTCCCCGGAGCCGCCACGGCCTCCATCTCGGTGCTCGAGGATCGGCGCCGCCTCCGCTCCCACGCCCCCTCCTCCGAGTTGCCGGCCGTCGTGGACGGCCTCCAGCAACAACACCACCAGGGCCCCTGCCTGGACGCGATCTACCAGGAGCGGATCGTGTGCGTGCCGGACCTCGCACACGAGGACCGCTGGCCCGCCTTCGCCCACGCCGCCGCCGGGGCCACCTCCTCGCTGTCCTTATGGAGCGGTACAAGATCACCGACCAACAAGCCTTCCTGCTGTTGCGCACCGCCAGCTCCCGCACCAACACCGAATTGCGCAAGGTCGCCGAACACCTCAGCACCACCGCGCCCTCCCCCACCAGGAACAGGCCCCCGGACCACGCCCACCCCGCCGCGAACCACCCCCGGTCCACGGCCCGCGACAAAATTCCTCGCCGCGGCAAGGCCTCGCGCTCCGACCCCGGGAAACGAGCGCCTGCGGCGGCAGCGGCGGTGGCGGCGGTGGCGGTGGCCTCCCCTGCTCCACCGTCTGCTGCGCCGCATCGGTCGCAATCCTCGAGGTCCGGTGCACTCCGGGGGTGGGTCGTCCACCGTGGGCCCTGGTCCAGCAGAGGGCTCTTTCGTGCACCACGTCGAAGGAGACACCGCTGGGACTCGCAGACAGGATCGGCGCCACGACCGACCGGGCGGTGGGTGCGGCCAAGGACAGGCCCGGCGCGGCCACCGGCAACGCGGAGCTGCAGGCGCAGGGGCTGGCGCAGAACGCCGTGGGCCGAGCCGGAGGCCATGGTCAGGACGTCGAGGGCGCCGCCCAGGACATCAGCGGGGACCAGCCGTAGTCCGCACTGCCCCCGGCGAGCTGCCGGGAAGCCCAGGCAACCCAGGATCCGGCCCCGGCCGGTCTACGTGCATGTCGAACGCCGACCCGTCACGGAAGAGTCGCCGGACAGATGTGCCGGACGGATGAGGGCCCCGCCCGGGCGACTACCTGTCCGACGCGGCCCGGGCCACCAGGTTCGCCATCGCCGTGGGGTCATCGGCATCGACCACGGGGAACCCGGCCCCGGCCTCCCCGACCCAGTGCAGTTGGATACCGGGGTTGTGCACGTCGGTGCCGTCGGCCAGGAACCAGTGCGGGCTGCCCTGCACCTGCCCGTGGTGGGCGCGGTAGTCGGCCATCATCGGCCCCCGCGCCCGCCCCTCATCCAAAGCCTCGACGAGGTCGTCGGTGTCCACCGCCGGGCAACCGGCGGCGACGTCGAGGATCTCGTGCAGCAGGCTGATCGGCCTCGAATCACGGAAGAACGCCAGGCGCAGGGCCATGTCCAGCTCCTCGGCCGCCGCCCAGGACTGGGACTTGGCCGCGTGCACGGCCTCGTTGGCCAGCAGCGAGGTGATCGGCCACGTCGAAGGGTCGCCCTGCCAGGGCTTCCAGCCCAGTTCCGGGTCCAGCGCCCCGACCACCGGGGTCTCCGCATCCAGATAGTTCTTCGGGATCGGGAACCGGTTGAGGTCCTCGAGCAGGAACAGCCGGTGGTCGACCCGCACGGCCTCGGTGAGTCCGGCCTTCTCCCGCTCGGCGTAGAACCGTCGCAACGACAGCGTCGACCAGGCACAGACGATGTCCGTGTAGAGCACCACCGTGCCCGGGGTGACATCAATGGCCATCAGATCAACCTCCTTCGTGAGTGCCGTCGCTGAAGGTCCTGCACCATCCAGGGCAGCAGGGTCAGTCGTGCATCGAATGGAAGACAGCACCCGTGTCGGGAACCCACTTCAGCACCGGGCACCGATGATGCCCACGCTATCGACCCCTCCCCGCAGAGGTAACCCCTGCCCGGCGATCGGCTCCTGTTCACGTCTTCACGGCCGAGCAAGCGGCTGACCAGGGGGTGCGCTGGGAATCGAGGGGTTGTGGCTGATGCGTAAGCGTGCTTATGGTTGCCGGAGTGCACGTGAACACCTGAGACACCTGCAGCCGGCGCCGTCCTCTCAGCAGTGCCGGCGACAGCCGCCACCACGGCGGTCTGCGCCTGCCGGGCCCGGACCGCCGAGTCAGAAGGAGCACGCATGAAAGCCGTCGTCTTCAAGGCCCCCTACGAGCTGGCGATCGAGAACGTCGAAGACCCCAAGATCGAGCACCCGCTGGATGCGGTCATCCGGATCACCACCGCCAACATCTGCGGCTCCGACCTGCACCCCTACGAGGGCCGGGCGGACCTGGACGCCGGGATGGTGCTGGGCCACGAGAACATGGGTGTGGTCGAGGAGGTCGGCGCGGGCGTGGGGCGGATCAAGGTCGGGGACCGGGTCTCAGTGCCGTTCAACCTCGCCTGTGGCACTTGCCGCAACTGCAATCACGGCTACACCAATGCCTGCCTGCGGGCCAATCCTTCCGGGCAGCCCGGGGCCGGCTACGGCTATCCGATGATGGGTCCTTACTGGGGTGGCCAGGCCGAGTACCTGCGGGTGCCCTGGGCCGACTTCAATCTGCTCCACCTGCCGGAGGGCACCGAGCACGAGTCCGACTTCACGATGCTCTCGGACATCTTCCCCACCGGCTACCACGGCGCAGAAATGGCTCAGGTGTCCCCCGGCAAGACGGTGGCCGTGTTCGGGGCCGGACCCGTGGGTCTGATGGCCGCCCACAGCGCCTACCTGAAAGGCGCAGCGCGCGTGTTCGTCGTGGACAAGGAACCCGACCGGCTGAAGCTGGCCGAGCAGATCGGGGCGAGCCCGATCAACTTCGCCGACACCGACCCCACCGAGGCCATCACCGAGGCCACCGGAGGGTTCGGGGTGGACTGCGGGATCGAGGCGGTCGGCTACCAGGCCCACGACGCCACCGGGGAGGAGCACCCCGAGATGGTGCTCGACAACCTGGTCAAGGTCGTCCGCGCCACCGGGGCCATCGGGGTGGTCGGGGTGTACGTTCCCCAGGACCCGGAGGCGGCCTACCCGCTGGCCGAGGAAGGGCGGATTCCCTTCGACTTCGGGGCCGCCTTCACCAAGGGCATCAGCATCGGCACCGGGCAGTGCCCGGTGAAGAAGTACAACCGTGAGCTGCGCGATCTGATCATCTCCGGGCGCTCCACCCCGTCCTGGATCGTCTCCCACGAGGTGTCCCTGGATCAGGCCGTGACCGCCTATGACAAGTTCGACAAGCGCCTCGACGGGTACACCAAGGTCCTCCTCCACCCCTGACTCCACCGGCGCACCGACGACATCTCCGGTGCCGCCGCCTCTGGGCCCGCCGGCACCGACCTCGAGGCGGGGAGAAGATCACCCCCGACTGGATCCAGGACGGAAGGAGGGGCGTACATGCCCCAGACCACCCCGGACGACCACGGGGACGACCCCGGTGCGGCCCCACCCCACGCCACCCCACAGGCCCCCGGTCACCCTGCGAAGAAGACCCACCCTCCCCGGCTGGACCAGCACGGCGAAGCCGGAGCGGAGGACACCCCGACCGACCCGGCCGACGACGCCGGCCACGGCAACAACCTTGAAGCACCCACCTCTGACGAAGGAGCTTGAATCATGAAGGCACTGGTATGGCACGGCGAGGGCGACATCCGCCTCGACAACGTGGCCGATCCCTCGATCCAGGATGCGAACGACGCGATCGTGCGCATCACGCGCAGCGCGATCTGCGGCACCGACCTGCACTTCATCCGCGGCACCATGGCCGGCATGCACGAGGGCACGATCCTGGGCCACGAGGCCGTGGGCGTGGTCGAGGAGGTCGGGGCCTCGGTGCGGGGCCTGTCCCCCGGGGACCGGGTGATCGTGTGCTCGACCATGTCCTGCGGGGTGTGCCGCTACTGCCGGATGGGCCAGACCGCCCAGTGCGACGTGGCCAACCCCAACGGCCCGGCCGCCGGCACCTGTTTCTTCGGCGGCCCCGCCCCCACCGGCCCGGTGGACGGGCTGCAGGCCGAGTACGCCCGCATCCCGTGGGCCTCCAACACCCTCATCCCGATCCCGGACAATGTCTCCGACGACGACGCGATCCTGCTCTCCGACATCTTCCCCACCGCCTGGTTCGGCGCGCAGCTGGCCGGGATCCGGCGCGGGGACACGGTGGCCGTCTACGGCGCCGGGATCGTGGGGCAGCTGGCGATCGCCGCCGCCTACCGCCAGGGCGCGGGCCGGGTGTGGGCGGTCGACGGGGTGCAGACCCGGCTCGTCAAGGCCCTGGAGCAGAACGCCGAGGTCATCGACTTCAACGCCGAGGACCCGGTGGAGGCGATCATGGACGCCACGATGGGCGTGGGCGTGGACGCCGTCATCGAGGCCGTCGGGGTCGACGCCCAGCGCCCGGCCCGCGGCCCGGCCGCGGAGAAGTACGCCGCGCGCACCGAGCAGTTCTCCGCGGAGGTGGCCCAGACCGCCCCGGAGACCAACGTCCAGGGCGAGAACTGGGTGCCGGGCAACGCCCCGTCCCTGTCGGCCCAGTGGGCGGTGGAGTCCGTGGCGAAGTACGGGCGGATCGGCATGATCGGGGTGTTCTCCCCGGACCTGACCTCCTTCCCCATCGGGGCCGCCACCAACAAGAACCTCACCCTGCGGGCCGGCAACTGCGACCACCGGTCGGTGACCCCTCCCCTGCTGGACCTGGTCGCCGCGGGCCTGTTCGACCCGGCCCCCTTCGTCACCCAGCGCGAGCCCCTCGACGACGTGGTCGACGCGTACCTGAGCTTCGACCGCCGCGACGAGGGCTGGCTCAAGACCGTGCTGACCACCGGATGACAGCTGGGCCGTTGCGTCACGGGTGAGGCAGTCGCAGGACAGCCGTTCTGCCGCCGCAGCACGGGCCCGGGGAGCACCACGAGGAGGAACGAGATGGGCAATGTCGCCGACGGGATCGTGGGCCGGCTGCGCGCCTGGGGAACGCACCGGGTGTTCGGCTACGCCGGGGACGGGGTGGACCCGCTGCTGGCCGCCCTGGCCCGGGTGGAGGAGGACATCGAGTTCGTCTCCGCCCGGCACGAGGAGATGGCCGCATTCATGGCCACCGGCCACGCCAAGTACACCGGAGAAGTCGGGGTGTGCCTGGCCACCCAGGGCCCCGGCGCCGTGCACCTGCTGGCCGGGCTCTACGACGCGAAGCTCGACAGCACACCGGTCGTGTCGATCGTGGGCCACGTCGTCACCACTGCCCAAGGCAGCGGCTACCAGCAGGAAGTGGAGCTGCCGACCTTGTTCAAGGACGTCTGCGCCCAGTACGTCCAGACCGTCTCGGCCCCCGAGCAGCTGGAGGCGGTGCTCGACAACGCCTTCCGCACCGCGATCGCCACCTCCAGCCCCACCTGCGTGATCGTGCCCCACGACATCCAGCAGGCCGAGGTCCCGGAGCAGGAGCATACCCACGGGATCGTGCCCAGCGCACCGGTCACCGCACTTCCTCGGGTCATCCCGCCCGAGGAGGACCTGGACCGGGCGGCACGATTGCTCAACAGCGGTCAACGCGTGGCGCTGCTGGTCGGCCAGGGCGCCGCCGGCGCCGCCCCGGAGGTGGCGAAGGTGGTCGAGCGGCTGGGCGCCGGAGTGGCGACCTCACTGCTCGGCAAACCGGTGGTCGACGAGTCCCTTCCCTGGGCGTGCGGGGTGATGGGGCATCTGGGCACGACCGCGGCGGCCGATCTGCTGGCCGGATGCGACACCCTGCTGATCGTGGGCAGCAACGACCCCTGGACCGAGTTCTATCCCGCCCCCGGGCAGGCCCGGGCCGTGCAGATCGACATCAATGCCCGAAACCTGGGCGCGAAGTACCCGGTGGAGGTGGCCCTGGCCGGAGACGCCACCGAAACCCTGCGCGCCCTGCTGCCCCGGCTCACGGAGTCCGAGCGACCCTGGCGCCGGGAGGTGGAGGACATGGTGACCACCTGGCGGCAGGTGGCCCAGGACCGCTGCGCCCAACCGGGCCAGCCCCTCAACCCGCAAGCCGTCATAGCCACCCTGTCAGGGCGTCTGCCGGCAGACGCGCAGGTCGCCGTCGACGTCGGCTCGGTCGTCTACTGGTACGCCCGCTTCCTGCGCCTACCGGCCGGGGTGCCGGCGCACCTGTCCTCCACCCTGGCCTGCATGGGTTCGGCGATGCCCTACGGGCTCGCCGCCAAGCTCGCCCACCCCGACCGGCCCGTGGTGGCGCTGGCCGGGGACGGGGCCATGCAGATGAGCGGCAACGCCGAGCTGATCACCGTCGCCTCCCGCTGGCGCGACTGGGCCGACCCACGTTTCGTGGTGCTCGTCCTGCACAACGGCGACCTCGCCGAGGTCTCCTGGGAGCAGCGCGAGATGGAGGGAGACCCCCGCTTCCCCGCCTCCCAGGACGTCCCGGCCTTCCCCTTCGCCGACTACGCCCGAATGCTCGGCCTCGAGGGCATCCGGATCGACCGCCCCGAGGACATCGACGGCGCCTGGACCACCGCCCTGACCGCCGACCGGCCGACCGTGATCGAAGCAGTCGTCGACCCCGCCACACCGTTGCTGCCCCCACGGGCAACACAGAGCCAGATCGAGCAGATGCTCACCGGCCTCACCCAGGAGAACAACGACCGCGCCGCCGAGCAGCTGCGGGCCCAACGCACGCACGAGGGGGATCAGCGCCAGTGACCCGAGCACGGCACCCGGCGACATCGATCCATCCGCCCGGCGCCCGCGCAGGGCAGACAATCTCCCCCTGCGCCCCCTAGGCTGACCACAAGATACTCAGTTCACTGATGAAAGGGGGCTGGACACCATGCCGAAGACCGGCAAGAACGACCACGCCAAGGACGAGGAGCTGCCCTCGACGCTGCAGCGCTCCGATCAGAAGGCCCAAGACACCTTCGCCAAGACCTACGACTCCGCCGCCGAGGAGTACGACGACAAGGGCCGGGCCGCGCGCACCGCCTACAGCGCGCTCAAGCACACCCACGAGAACGTCGGCGATCACTGGGAACCCAAGGACGAGGCCGGCCCCTCGGACGAGCACGCCGAGGGCGGCCGGGACTCGGAGCAGGACACCGCCGGCGGGGTGGACGCCAACGCCTCCAAAGAACACCTCTACGAACGGGCCCGGGAGCTCGACGTCGAGGGCCGCTCCACCATGGACAAGGACGAACTGGTACAGGCCCTGCAGAAGGCCAACGACGCCAAGACCCGCCAGGCCCGCAAGGACTGAGAGGGACCGGCCCCGGCCGGCGTGACAAGAACCGTATCGAAGACATCAGCAATCACCGAGAAGGAGCAGCCATGACTACCGCACGCGAGATCATGACACCGGGCACCGAGTGCATCGGGGAGAACCAGACGCTCGAGGAAGCGGCCCGGAAGATGAAGGACCTCGACGTCGGCGCCCTGCCCATCTGCGGAGAGGACAACCGCCTGAAGGGCATGGTGACCGACCGCGACATCGTCATCAAGTGCCTGGCGATCGGCACCGACCCACGCCAGGTCAAGGCCGGGCAGCTGGCCCAGGGCGAACCCGTGACCATCGGCGCCGACGACAGCGTGGACGAGGCCATCCGGACCATGACCGACCACCAGGTCCGCCGCCTGCCCGTGATCGACGGCCACGATCTCGTCGGCATGATCAGCCAGGCCGACATCGCCCGCTCCATGCCCGAGAACCGGGCCGGAGAGCTCGTGGAACTCATCTCCTTCGACTGAGCTGCCCGCCGGGACACCGGCACACCCGAACTGACTCCGAACCTCCGTGTCAGGAGACGACTTCATGGCCGCCTGCGGCACCTGCGGCTGCCGCATCCTCGGCCACGGCGTGGAAGCCGGGAGCACGATCTACTGCTGCACCCACTGCGCGAAGCACGCCGGGGTCGAAGGATCCGCCGACCGCGCCCAGCGGCCCGGTCCGGGTGGACACGGTCGCTGATTCGCGGTGGTGTTCTGCCGACCGGACGCCCCTGCCGGGACCGTCACGATCGAAGAGGCCACGAAGGCCGAACATGAGGAGGTGGTTCCGTGGAGATCGTCTTCACTGCCCTAGGAGTGGGGCTACTCGTCGTCACCGTCGTCGAGGCCCTGTGGACGACCCTGTGGGTGGACGGGGCAGCGGGCCCGGTCACCTCGCGGGTGACCTCCTGGGCCTGGGTGGCAGTGCGACGGCTGGGGAGGGGCCGGCATCGGCTGCTGAGCATGTGTGGTCCGATGATTCTCATCGGGACGGTGGTGGGGTGGGTGCTGGCCCTGTGGGCCGGATGGGTGCTGCTCTTCGCCGCGGACCCGCAGTCGCTGGCCGACACCCGTGACGGCGGCAACGCCACCTGGCCGGGGAGGATCTGGTTCGTCGGCTACACCCTGTTCACCGTCGGCAACGGGGACTTCAGCCCCAAGGACGGGATGTGGCAGGTCCTCGCCGGACTGGTCAGTGCCAGCGGGATGTTCCTGGTGACCCTGTCCGTCACCTACCTGCTGTCGGTGGTCTCGGCGGTGGTGAACAAACGGGCCTTCGCCTCCTCCGTGCACAGCCTCGGGCGCACCGGGGCCGAGGTCGTCCTCGCCGGGTGGAACGGCCACGACCTGCACCCGCTGGACCGGCAGCTGGCGGAGCTGACGTCGCAGCTGTCGAAGCTGACCGAGCAGTACCTGTCCTATCCGGTGCTGCTGTACTACCACGCGGCCCGGGCCCAGAAATCCCCGGCCCTGGCCGTGGGGGTCTTCGACGACGCGCTGACCCTGCTGCGCTTCGGAGTGCCCACCGAGGCCCGCCCCGACGAGGCGGAGCTGACGGCCGCCCGAACGACGGTGGACAGCTTCCTGGACACCCTGGAGGCCGCCTTCATCCCCGCCGCCGACCAGGCCCCACCACACCCGGAGCTGGATCGCCTGCGTGCGGCGGGAATCCCCATCGTGGAGGAGGCCGAGTTCTCCGAGGCCGTGGACGGGCTGGACGGGCGGCGCCGGTCGCTGCTCGGGCTGGTCCGCCACGACGGTTGGACCTGGTGGAAGGACTAGATGTAAGAGGGCGTGACGTTATTGACTCGGGCCGGGGTGCGTGAGGCCGGGGCTGATCGCCGCAGGCGGTGTGGGGCCGATGGTAATTGAAGTGATTCACCCAGACCGCGATGGCGTCCCGGCGG
>NZ_MKJW01000149.1:8375-10659 GCF_001942375.1 Kocuria sp. CNJ-770 | reverse complement strand
CCCGGGCACAGGCACCATCCTGGCCACCACCGAGGACGGCGTCATGCGCTCCCAGGACGACGGTGCCACCTGGGACACCCTGGACACCCCGCAGCTGATGTCCCTGATCGCCTGGGCCGACGACAAGACCATCGTCGGGGCCGGGGTCGACGGGAACCTGCTGACCAGCGCAGATGCCGGGGAAACCTGGACGGCCAGTGACCAGCCGATCGGGGAGATCACCGCCCTGGGGGCCGGGCTCACGGAGGAAGGCGAGACTGAGGCCCTGCTCGTGGCCGACGGAACCGTGCTGCGCACCACCGACGGCGGGAACACCATCGAACAGCTGCTTTGACCCCGTTCACGTTCACCCGCTCGTGGACGAGTCTCCCTGGCACGCCCACGTCTCAAGCGTTCACGCACAATGCCCGCCCACAATGCCCGTCAATGTGCGCGCCTGGAGCAGGGCAGCAGGAGCTGTCCCTCAACCGATGCCGGGGCAGAACAAGAGACCCCTGCTCTCTGCAGGGGCCTCTTGAAGGATGCCGGGGGCAGGCTACGCGCACTCGTCGTAGTGGTCCTCATGCTCCGCATGCCGGTGACCGTCGTGGAGATAATCCACATGATCGCCGTGTTCAACGGTCTCGTGCCCGCAGTTCTCTCCGTGAGTGTGTTCTGCTTTGGTGTGCTCGGCCTGCTTGTCGTGACCAGCCATGATGATCCCCCTTGGACGTACGGGCCCAGGACAGGCTCGTCTTTCCAGTGGAGCACCGGCACCAGGATCTGGCAATGCTTCTGCGGGACCACCAGGGCGAGACCCGGCCCTGCCCGAAGTGCACGCTTCTGCTGACGAAGCAGAAATTTCCTGGCGGATCTCCCACCCTAGAACTCAGGGACCAAACGCGCTATCGCTGATTGATCCGCGGACACTGGCTGCATCAGTAGCTCGACGCGACCTTCTTTACATATGGCGGATTGTCGGACACTCAGCTCTGGAATTCTTGGCCTCTGCTGGTGGGTCCGTGTGGTCGACCCGGCTCTGCCGGCGCGGTGATGCATGAGGTGGGACAGTGCTTGCGACAGGTACACCAATGGCCCCGGCAACCCGGTGCGAGGGTTACCGGGGCCGTAGGCGTGCTGCTCAGGCGGTGCGGGCGCGCCGTCGCAGCCAGAACGCGCCACCAGCAAGGGTCACGGTCAGGGCCAGGCCACCGGTCACCGCGGCGGCGCTGTCGCCGTCGGCGGTTTCCACGGCCACGCCGGTGTCGGCGCCGCCGACGGGGACCTGCTCGATCTGCGGTGCCTCCTCCAGACCAGTGCCATCGGGGCCGGCGATGATGCCGGTGTTCGGGGGCAGAGTGTCCCGGGCCAGCTCACGCTGCTCCACGATCTCGGCCACCGTCGCGGCGTCGTAGGCGTAAGCCTCGCTCTCACACGCCACGCCGTCGGCGTCGGTGTCCAGAGCGGGGTGGTACGCCGGGCTGCCCTGGGGGATGTTGTACACCCCTGCGGCGAAGGCTGCATCACAGACGGGGAAGATGGGTCCGTAAACGTCGGCCGACGCCGGGGCAGCACTGAGGGCTGAAAATCCGACGGCGGTGATCAGTGCGGCACTTGCTGCGCTTTTTCGCATCTGTTTGTCGCTTTCTGAGAGGTATTTGTCTTTGCAACGTATCCAGCCGACATTCTTGAGTCAATCCCGTCAGCGACACAAACCTGATCTGTTCCAGTCTTGTTGATTTCAGGAGTTCATTGGGCCGAGGCGAAACCTATGCACGGCGCGGCGGCCGCCCCGTTCCCGTCCATGGCACCGGGGACCACGCCGTGGACCCCGTCCCCGGAGCAGAGCCTCCGGTCGCGCCTCGGTGCCCCCGCCTTCCCGCAGGGAACTGCTGATGCTCCGTTGCACTGCGGGGACTGCGGCGTTGCACATGAAGTTGCTCATCGCGCCGGGGTGAGTCTCCGCCCGGGCATGATGTAGTGACCTTGGGAGGTGCGTTGAGGTTGGCCCTCCCGTGCGCGGAGGGTCAGAGCACCTCTGCCCCGAGCACGATGAGGCCAGCCAAGATGCCAGCACATCCCAGGACGCCGATGGGACCGGCGGTGAAGGCAGGTTCTGCTCGGTACTGCGGATGATCCGGCGGAGGAGCCTGGCGCCGTGAGGCGTAGAGACCCGCAAGTGACTTCCGGCAGAGCAGGAGGACCACGCCGGTGATCACCATGGCAGCACCCAAGACAAGGCTCGGCCACCCCACTAGAACATCTCCCGCGGCAGGAACAGACCCATCAAGATGATCACGACCCC
>NZ_MKJW01000149.1:0-8282 GCF_001942375.1 Kocuria sp. CNJ-770 | reverse complement strand
CCCGGGAGAGAGCAGCGCCGAAGAGCCGGTGCGATCTGCGAAGATCTGACCGACTCGCCGGCCGAACAGCACGCTTTGGGCCTCGATGATGACTGAGATCAGCGTTTTGCGGAACCTGATGACCACAATGCCGAAGACGATCATCACGGGGCCCATGATCAGGGCCGGCCAGAAGATGTCCTCCACTGCACACCTCCTGTAGAACTTTCCGCTTTGTCTCGGCTCAAGCCCAGAACTATCAGGCCCAGCGCGCACGGAGAAGGCGCACTTGTGCTGGCGTGCAGGCTAATGCACGTCGAGGCCACGCCCATGGTTGCTGTGGCGCACCCTCGCTGGCCTTCGAAGAGGCGCTACAGGGCGTGCAGGTACCGGCGGGTGTATCGCTGCTGCAGGCGATGGCTGACCGGCGCCAGGGCGCGGGACCACCAGGTGCCTGGACGGGAGAAGGCAGTGATGGTGAACACGATGGTGTCGTCCTCCCGCCATTCGACGCAGAACCTCTCCTCGCCCTGCTCGGGGTGGCCCTGCAGGGTCCCGTAGGCGAAGCCCCGCCGGCGCTCTTCCTCCACGACGTAGACCACCCGGCATCCGAAGGAGATCCGCAACAGGTGCCAGCCCAGGCGCAGACGGACACGGCTGTCCTGCTCGACGCGCGGTGTGGTGGCCACGACAGTCAGTCCGGCCGCTCGGTGCATCTGCCAGCTCATCAATCGATCGGCGGCGCGGTGGAACGTCGACTCCCCGTGGCCGATGACCCGGTGGACCCTCAGATGGTTGTATCCGTCGGGCAGCTGCCCAGCGGTGGCGCCGATCTCCGGGTAGGTCAGCAGGCGGTCGAGCAGAGTCATAGCGCTCACTATGCCAAGGAGGCGCTTTACATATGGCCGGTTAGCGGCGGAGGGACTGTTGCAGGGCGGGGTGGTGCTGTGCGGCGTGTCATCGGGGGCGTCTCACAAGCTGGTTCAATGTCCAAAATCAACTCTTGGGTGTTGACGGCGAGGTGGGAGCGGCGGGATCTGGCGCGGTCCGTGTCAGCCGCTCCATCCGGTCACCACTCATGTAGCGTCGCGCCATGACCCCCCGATCGACGGACATGAGCGGTTTTGTCACGGCACTCGTGCCCATGCTGTCGCGCAGTCTGGCCGAGGATTTCAATGTCTTCCGGGTGATGCACCACGGCACCCATGAGAAGCAACTGTCCAATGTCTTTGCCTGGCTGCTGGCCGCCGATGCGACGCACGGACTCGGCGATGCCTTCCAGTGCAGCTTCCTCGAGCGAATCAACGCTGGGCTGCCGAGCGGTAAGCAGCTGCCTTCCACCGGCTACCGCGTGACCCAGGAAGTCGACACCAGACGGGACGAAGAAGTCGCTGGCGGCCAGGTCGGCATGGACATCGCCGACATCGTCCTCTCGCAACAGGCTGCCGCCGTCGTCGTCGAGAACTACGGGACCTCCGATGGACACGGTCACGACTACCAGCGGTATCTCGATTTCGCTGTTGGGCCCGGGAGAGCGGCCGCAGTCGTGCTGCTGTGCCACCGGCGGGCGGCCCACCGCCAGCAAGATGGATGGGAAGACGCGGTTGTCGTCACCTACGCCGAGGTCCTGGGGGATCTCCACGCACACATCTATCGTGTTCCCTCGTGGCGCCGGGGGCATTCTGATCAGTTCTTCTTTATCCAGCAGATGATTGACCACTTCGTGGAAGGCCCGGCGGCAGTGAACCCTGATGACCAGATCTCCTTCATCCAGGCCATGTGCGAGACCGGGGAATCCGCCCGTTACGGGTACCAGTCGCAGGATCGTGCGACCCAGGAGTTCGCCGACCTCGTCGCCGAGCACGCGCGGCGGCAGTTCGAGGACAGCCGCAAGACCCTTGCCACGGTGAAGGCCCAGCTTCAGGGTTTTGCGCGGACCACGCTGACGGATCAGCTGAACGAGAAGGTCGAGAGGGGGCAGGTGCAGAAGATCGAGGCGAGTCTCAAGGGAATATGGCAGTGGTGCGTCGCTCTGCACCGCGCTGATGAGCAGCCGACGATCCTCCTCGTGTTCGGGCCCACTGCCGTCGTGAAGAACGAGCAGGCGCCGCAGCTAGCTAGTGCCCGACCCGGACTACTCGAAAGTGTTCGTGACACTTAAGACCACGGGTCAGCAGAGCCTCGAGCGGATCATGCAGACAGACGTCAGCCTCGGTGAGGTCATCCACGGGCTGTCCCCGGACGATGACCGTCTGCGAGAGGCCGTGCTGGCGGTGGCACCCGGAGGCTGACGGGACCTGGGGTGTTCTCGCTCGGGGTGCAGCCGACTGCTGATCTGCTCGTGTGAGCAGTCATGGTCCGATCGACGTGCCTATGTCCAACTCCTCACCCTGCCCGGAGAAGTTAGCTTGTGCCGGAACGGGAACTGCCCGAGAGCGGTGTGTGAGCGCCAGGTTTACCCAAGGCTTGATAGTGGCCATCAAGCTATCTCTGATGACACCTTTGGTGACAGCATTTCCGCTGGGTGAGGTACTGGTGGTGCGTAGGGTGAGGTCCATTGACCTGAAAGGACGCCCCCATGCATCTTGCCCACAGCAGGTTCACTGATCCGGTCTCCCCGGTGTTCGGGGCGAGCTCGGCTGCCGCCTTCGGTGCGCTGAGTTTGATCGACCCGTCCCGGTTGAGTCCGGCACGTCGGCGGGCCTACCGGGCGGGGGTGGCGGCGACCACGGCGTGGTGGGCGGGTGTCACCACCGACCGCGCCGCGCTGGTGCCGGCCAATGTGGTGGCCGGGGCGCTCTCCGGGGTAACGGTGCTGGCTCTTTCGGATGCTTCCGAGAGGTTGGATGCCCGGATCATGGGCCGGCTGGAGGCAGCCGGGGTGCGCCATCCGCGGCGGTGGGTGGCGGCGACCTCGCTGGCCAGTGTGCTGGTGGGCTATGCCGTCGACCGTGCCGGGGCCCGGGCTGCTACCCAGGCCCTAGAGGTGGAGGAGAATCCGGTGCGCACCCGCGCGCTCACCCCTGTGGTGCGCGAGGTGGTCCGCGGGATTCTGCAGGCCACCGACAGCGCCGACGCCCAGGTGTTGCTGGGGCAGCTGGCGGTCGCGCAGGAATCCTTCTTCGACGACGACCTCGAGGGGTTCTCCGCCACTGTGGAGTTCCAGGTGCCCGAGGACGTGGTGCGCGTGGTGCCCCACCACCAGACTTACCCCGTCCAGGCCCGGTACCAGGCGGCGGATGGCACGGTGCTGCAGATCCGCCTCCAGGTCATGGAGGGGAAGTTGTCCCACCTGGCCATCGACTTCGCCGACGAAGCCCACTATGAGGACGAGGAGGCGATCGACGTCGTCGAGGAGCTGATCGACCAGTGGCCGGCCCCGGCCGATCTGCGCTACGTGCGCGAGGGCCCGGACGGCCAGCTGCTTCCGGTGACCTGACTGCCACCACACTCTTGTCTGTGGCAACGGCCGCTCGAGGAGGTGTCCTGCCCAGGGGGTACAGATCCTCCCCTGATGGTCTGCGCCGGGAGGATCCGCAGGAGAAAGTGGCCCCCGGAGGCCGCTGATTACGGGGCGGTAGCGTCGCTCTCACCTGCGCAGACGCCAAGTCAACGTCACATCGGGGCTATTTGCTGTTGTGATGCCAGCATGAGGGGGCGCTGATCCAGGCGCTCTGATCCCCTTTGATGTTGGAGGCTCCTCATGCCTTTCGGTCTGCTCTCACGTCCCCGTTCCACCTCTTCGGCGCCTGTGGGGGGTGCTACTCGTGCGGGGTGGCGTGCCGCGGCCGCCTCGACCGTGGTGGCGGGTCTGCTGCTCACCGGTGGGGTGGCCCCGGCGCAGGCGCGACCACGTACAGCGCCCCGCTGCGCACCGCGGTGAAGTCCCTGCCGGTGGCCGCGGAGAACAACGCCGGCTACAACCGGGATAAGCAGTTCGGCGACTGGAAGGACACCAACCGCGACTGCCAGAACACCCGGGCCGAGGTGCTGCAGAACGAGTCCAAGGTGAAGACCAGCTTCACCACCGCCAAGCGGTGCACCGTCAAGGGTGGGAAGTGGATCACCACCTGGGACGGGAAGGTGCACACCTCGGCGACCACGGTGCAGATCGACCACACCGTGCCCGTCCACGAGGCCTGGGGCTCGGGGGCCCGGGGCTGGAGCCAGACCAAGCGGGTGGCGTTCTACAACGACCTCGGTGACCACCGCACCCTGAGTGCTCAGACCTCCAAGCTGAACTCCACCAAGCAGGCCCGCGGCCCGGAGGACTGGATGCCGCCCAAGCACCGCTGCGCCTATGTGGGGGAGTGGGTGGCGGTGAAGATCCGCTGGGGCCTGAAGGCCGACTCCAGGGAAAAGGCCGCACTGACCCGGATCGCCGCGGGATGCCCCAACGTGACCCTCAAGGTCGCCAAGGCCTGACCGAGGCCCACCGGATGTGACCGGGCCGGACACCGCTGCGGTGTCCGGCCCGCTCCGCGCTGCACTGACGGGGAACCACTCACCATGAACATGGCCTGGCCCGGTTGCAGCGGTAGTCCCTCACCGGCACGTGCCGAAGCGACCAGTGCGTCAGCCGGAGGCCAGTGCCGGGTTGGTAACCACCCGTTGGTTCACCTGCGGCCGGTTAGGGCCTGCCGGCGCTGAGACAGTTTCGGCGAGTGGCTGACGATCGGAATGTCGAGTCAGTGGATGCCTGGTCACGAAAGAGGGCGCGCAACGCTCGGGTAGGGCGTTGCACCGGTGCTCCCGATCCGGCTAGTGACGGAGGTTGTGGAGAGTGATCAGAGCCAGCATCGTCATACCGGCCAGTACCGCGGCCGCGGCCCCGGCAGTGGATACGCCCAGAAGCCCCAGCAGCAGTCCTGCACCACCCAGGGTGGCGACGACGACACCGAGCACGCCGAACAGCCGTGATGCTGCGGGGAAGGCCCAGGCGAAGGGTAGGAAGTGCAGTCCTACCGCCGCAGCGATGGCCGCTGGGCGCAGGTGCTCCGCCCCGAGGTCACCAAGGGTCGTGGTGGCGAGCCGGATCAGCACCAGCATCGTCACCACGGTCGTGGCGTAGACCACCAGGCATGTCGGCGAGGTGGGGCGAGTGCGGGTTCGTGTCGGCGCAGGAACGTCGCAGCCAACCACCCGAGTGCGAGCACGCCCCAGGCACTCAGCACCGGTGCCGGCCATGGTGGGCCTAGCGCGGAGGCGTTGGCCAGCACGAAGGTGCTGCCCCCGGCGGCGCCGACCGTGGAGCCCACGAGCAACGGGAGGACGGCGGCGAAACCCCGGGGCGGCTTGGGCTGCTGGTCTGCTGAAGAAGTCGATGCCGGGCGTGAGGTTCTCACCGGACCCATGCTCCTCCTGGGGATTGCAGGAACCGTCCTCCGCCACGCCGAAATGGCGACAGGGACGTGTGAGCGGTGGGAGTTCTGCTCACACCGGTGGTGCCGTCGTGACAGCGCCGCTTCTCGAGCCGGTGCGAGATCCGCCAGCTGGCCCGAGAGCGACCCGCCCGTTGCCCGTGAGCAAGATGCAAGTCTGCGCAGCGGCGGTCGGCGCTGATTGAGGGCCTACGGCCAGGTGGGTCCGGTGACGTTGATGAGGCGAGCCGGAACGGGTGCTCGAGCACTTGCCGGTCATTTGGAAAGCTGTCGTGTCGGTCCAGGAATCATTCGTGTGTCGCCTCTTCCTACAGGCGGTGACGACCCTGCCGTGTCATGTTCTGGGCACGGTCAGGAGTGGAGTACTGCGCTCATCCGGACGGGGTTCAGTCGGCGGGGTCCTCGGGATGGCGTTGTTTGCCGGAAAGAGCCGGCCACAGCAGGCCGATGATCATCCCGATCGGAATGCCGAAGGCCAATCCCAGCCCCATGTTGTCGATCAGCAGCCCGAGGATGACCCCGATCAGCGGTCCGAAGGCGATGCCCATCGCCAGGTGGTTGTCCGAGGACCCGCGGCTGCTCATGGCGGGAGCGTAGCAACACCGCGCGCAGCAACCGCGGCGTGCACCACCTCCGGGCAACTGCCCCACGATCAGGAGGCAACTGACCCGGCCTGCCCAGGGGCGGGCGCGTCCGGATGTCGCGGAACCGACAGCAGTCGAAGGTCGACCAGCAGACATTGGCCAGGGGATCGTCACGCCCACACGGACGCACCCACGTGCTGTCATCCGCCCACCCGGGGGAGTTGGATCCGGAGGTTCATCCTGGTGGGGGAGGTCGAGGATGCGCGCCGACTTCTAGGCTGGAAACTCGCAAGCGCCAAGCGCACCCCGGAACCCGTGTGCAGACACCAGAGGCTGCCAGAGATGGTGGTAAGCACGGCTGTCGCGGAAGAAGGCGGACCGGGTGAAGGACGGGAGCCCGCTGACGCGCATTGTCGTTGCCGCCTCGGGTGTTCTGCTGCACGGTGCCGGTCTGGGTGCGGTGGCAGAACTAGAGGAGCAGTAGTGAGAGCACGTACGACAGCGGGGGCGCGATGAGCGAGCCGCTGGTCCATATCCGCGACTTCCGCATGGCCTTCGGGGCGACCACGGTGATCGAGGACCTGTCCTTCGACGTGCACGCGGGGGAGACCTTCGGATTCCTCGGGTCCAACGGGTCGGGCAAGACCACCACGCTGCGGGCCCTGCTGGGGATCTACCAGCCCACCGCCGGGACCCTGCACATCAACGGCAAGGTCTTCGAGCCGGCCGACGGGGCGACGCTGGGGTACCTGCCGGAGGAGCGGGGTTTGTACAAGAAGGAGCCGGTGCTGGAGACCATGACCTACTTCGGCCGGCTCAAGGGCCTGGACAAGGCCAAGGCGAAGGCCTGGTCGCTGGAGTACCTCGAGCGGGTGGGCCTGGCCGAGAAGGCGTCCACCCGCCTGGACAAGCTCTCGGGCGGGCAGCAGCAGAAGGTGCAGCTGGGGGTGACGATCATGAACACCCCTCAGCTGCTGATCCTGGACGAGCCGACGAAGGGCTTCGACCCGGTCAACCGGCGGCTGCTGATGGACATCATCGAGGACCAGCAGCGGGCCGGGGCGACGGTGGTGATGGTCACCCACCAGATGGAGGAGGTCGAGCGTTTGTGCGACCGGGTGATCCTGCTCAAGGACGGCACCTCCCACGCCTATGGCACCGTGCGGGCGGTGCAGGAGCAGTTCGGCGGCACCACCTACCGGGCCACTCACACCGGTGTGGTACCACCCTCACACCACTACACAGTCGTCGCCACCGAACCGGCGGGGGAGGGACAGGTGAGCCACCTCGCCCCGAATGGTGGGGCCGATGAGACCACGGTGCTGGCCGAACTGGTCGGCGCCGGTGTGGCGGTCTCCGGGTTCAGCACTGAGCGCACCTCGTTGGAGGAGATCTTCATCCGGGTCTACGGCACCGACAGCCTCGATGAGAAGACCGGTGCGATGCAGGCGGCGGGGGTGGGGGCCTGATGGGACGCCACAATCTCAAGACCGTGGTGATGTTCGAACTGGTCCGGACCCTGCGCAAGCGCGGGTTCTGGATCGCGACCCTGGCCGTGCCGGTGGTCATCGGGGTCATCTTCGCCCTGTCCTTCATCTCCAACAGCTCGATCAGTGACTCCGCGGACGCCCAGGCCGAGGCGGAGATCGCCTTCGCCTACACGGACGCCTCCGGGCTTATCGCCCCGGACGCGGCGGCGGCTTTCGGCGGGGAGGCGGCTTCTGATCCGCAGGCGGCCGTGGAGCAGGTGAAGGCCGGGGAACTGGACGCCTACTTCGCCTACCCGGATGACCCGGCCGAGGAGCCGATCGAGGTGACCGGGGCCGATCGAGGGCTCTTCGACAACGGCGCCTACGAAGCGGTGGCCGAGGCGCTGCTGACCACCTCCGCCCAGACCCAGATCGGGGACCCGGGCCTGGCCGCGGCGGCGGCCGGAGAGGTGGCGGTGGAGTCCACGATCTACCGCGACGGGCAGATCACCGGCGGATTCACCGAGACCATCGGCCCACTGGCCTTGTTGGTGGTGTTCTTCCTGGTGATCGTGATGCTGTCCAACCAGATGCTCAACTCCACCCTGGAGGAGAAGGAGAACCGGGTCACCGAGATGATCCTCACCACCGTCAACCCCACCACCCTGGTGGTGGGCAAGATCCTGGCCGTCTTCGCGGTCGGGGCGGTGCAGATCCTGGTGTCACTGGCCCCGGTGCTGATCGGCTACGTCTTCTTCCGCGACCGGCTGGCCATCCCCGAACTGGATATGTCGGCCCTGCACCTGGACGCCGGGACCATGATCGTGGCGGTGCTGCTGCTGATCGGCGGGTTCGTGCTGTTCACCGGG
>NZ_MKJW01000148.1:9270-10678 GCF_001942375.1 Kocuria sp. CNJ-770 | reverse complement strand
CCGCGCGCCCAGCCAAGTTCCAGAAGTCTGCTTCATTCATCTTCTGGTCACCCTTCTTGGGAGCACGAACAAAGATATTGGTACAAGGAAGGTTCACGCCCTCCAGTAGAGTCGACGTACAGGTCAAGTACTTTACAATACCGTCCTTGAAAAGGCCCTCTACAAGCTCCTTGACATGCAGGGGCATAGAGCCATAGTGGAAAGCCGAGCCCTTTCTAAGGGTGGTACATAGGGCAAACTTCGGGTGGATTGCCGCGGAGACGTAGGAAACGGCGTCATTAATGCGTTGCTTGGTAAACGCATCCAATTCCTGTTTGGGTCGGTAATGGGAAATGAGGCTTGCCATCTTTTCAGCAGACGCTCGGCCGTTAGCATAAATTAGATTGCCAGTGCTGTCTTCGCCCATTGCGAGAGCGATCAAGGCGAACTTCATCGCAAGTGTTGTTGGGCGATTGGAGAGGTGTACCTTGCCTGCGGCGTAGCTCTTCCCCCCATTAGCAACCCGAACCTCATATGATCGCGTATTACGGGGCACTTGATTGACATAGAGCAAAGTTTGGTTGACAGTGCAAGTTCCATCAACAAGTGCCTGTGCCGAGGTATTCCCAGGCCTTCCCTCCAGTAGGATTTCAGGATTGGACGCCATCGGACTGGCGAAGACGACATGAAGCAATGGATTGCGAGATACTGCCTCGTCAATCACTTCGCTCAAAATAATGCCGCGCGAATCATCACCCACCTTTTGGGCTTCATCAACAACTAAGAAGTCAAATGAAAAGCCAGACTTAAACTGTTGTATTAGATGAAGGCGTTCCTGGGTTAGGACATATAGTTCTTTGTCGTTTTTGAGGACTTCTGCATCCCAGGGAAGTGTAATGACTGGTACGTCAGAAGGGAGGGATTCACGAAAAGCAGTTCCAGTTTCCTCAACAAGTGCGCGTGTAGGCGTCAAAAAAACAACGCGACATGGATTCGCACCAGCGATTTTTCGTTCGACCCATTTACGGAGAATAAAGCTTTTTCCAGAGGACGTAGGAGCGGAAACACTTACCCATGAACTATTCTCTGCCGCTTCCCAGAAGCGTCGCTGGAACGGATTTGCCAGGAAGGACTGGCCGTCACCAAAGTCAATGGAAAAGGATTGCTCCTTGGCTGCAATCTCCCATTGCAAATCCAATGGCACCCGCACGGCGTCGTCGGCAGCTAATAGCCCTCGACTTTTGGCCAACCCAATGGCGCGGCTGTTGCCCATACGTCGGAGAAGTGATTCAGCGCCCTCGCGTTCCACGTCGGTGGATACTGGAGAGATAAGGCACCCTTGAGCGATGCGTAGGATGGCTTGTTGTGCGGCTTCGCTTTCCAACAAATCGGTCATGGCACTAGCACACAGAAGAGCGAATCGCCAATT
>NZ_MKJW01000148.1:0-9163 GCF_001942375.1 Kocuria sp. CNJ-770 | reverse complement strand
GGGGATTGAGTTGAGCAATGAGGTTCGAACCGAGTAATCAACAGCGCTACGTACGCCTGGACGCTCAAGCGTCTTGGCAACAAAATCGTTAGGATTCACTAAGGGCGCTCCTGATCGAATCGCGAAACTCGATTTCGTTAGGCAGAGGAATCAAAAATACTTCAACTTGATAGTTTGAAATACCATGCTTTTGGATATGCCCCAGTATGTTAGCACTCCATTTAGTGAGGTCGTTTTGAATAGCAATACGCGCTGCTTCTATATCGGCTGGAAGAACTGGATACTCGTCTACAGAAAATCCAATAAGACATGCAGCGCGTACATCGAGTTTTTGAGACTTGGGATGAGCCTCATCAAAGTAATCTAAAATGGCATGACGTAAGTTTAAATCGCCTAAGTCTGCGTACTCTTTGATCAGAAAGAGGTCTTGCGTATCAGCTGATCCAATGAGGAATGGGGCACTGCTATTGAAGCAGTCTGCAAAAGCACTCGTATAATTTTTGTAGATTTTAGATTCGCCCCAGTAAAGCCCCAGCGTATGGTCCTCCTCCAACTTGGCGTGAATACCATCGGACCCGTGCACTTGCACTTGCGTATTTGTCTTCAGTGAAAGCTTGCTGAGGATTTGTGGAACTTGGAGATGTCTTTCAAGAAGAATGTATAGGAGAAGTTCACCACCTTCGCCGGTATTTTCTTGCTTGGTGGTGAAAAGACGCCTTGCGTTCAAAACTGCCTCGGTCATCGCCTCATCCCGCTCAAGTTCATCATCGATAGACTTGATTGAGTTGAGCCTGCTTCTGGGTGTGCAAAAACGTAGAATTTGCTTGGAGAGCTGTCGGGCCAGTGGCTTAACCCTGGGGTTCCCTGATGGGTCACTAGCCAAGTAATGGCATCGAATCGTGGCCTTAGTGTCGGCGATAACCTGCGGTTCGACTGGCTCATGCAGTAGGTGATCAAAGCGCGACCAGTCTCCCTGTACCAGCTCAGCGAACGCGGTCTTGAGGTCAAACTCTTCCTCGGCGGCAGTCAATCCGGTACTCCTACGGGTAGGCTTTGGGCAACGGTACCGCAGAGCAAGTCTGAGACCTTTGCGACTCGGTGAAGCGTCCTGAATCGACATTGATCCGTAAGCTAGGGTGGATACTCCATGGGGTGTCCCGGTTGCTTGAAATCGTGCCCAACGTGTCGACCAGAGTTCTTCGCCAATGAGGTGGCATGCTACGTCATCACGGTGGTCGGCGGATGGATTCGCTGTGTGATGATCGTGGAAGGGTGCCGGAAGAAGCGGATCAGGTTTCTCGAGCTACCGACTTAGAACTTCGGGGACTCTGCTGCCCCCTCCAGAGAGCATGTATGCAATTAGGTCGGTGCCGGGGTTACTGACTGTGAGCGTATTCCAGCGCAAGACACGATGAGATCAAGGGAAAGGTGCTGTGATGGCCCAGAGCGTGCAGATCATTCTGGAGGACGACCTCGAGGGTGGTCCTGCTGATGAGACCTTCCAGTTCGGCCTGGACGGCCGGCAGTACGAGATCGACCTGTCGGCAGCTAACGCGGAGAAGTTGCGGGAGGCCCTGCGCCCTTACGCCGCCTCCGGCCGGCGGGCCCAGGGCAAGTCCGCCCGGGTCACCGGGTCCCGTTCCTCCTCCGGTGGTAACCCGGAGACGGCGAAGATCCGGGCATGGGCCAAGGAGAACGGCCACCAGATCTCCGACCGCGGCCGTATTCATCAGTCCATCAAGGACGCCTACTACGCCGCCCAGTAGGTACCCACTCCCCCACCTGGACACGCCCCTCGAGCCTGTCCAGGTGATCTGCGACAGCAGAGGCTGGCGCTTGCGGGCCACCGCTGCGACATCGAAGCGGAACGTCTCGGGGCAGGGGTCGAGTACCGGGGGCCCTCACCGTGGTCCCCTCCGCACGGTGAAAAGCCGGTGACAGGCTGACGGTCCTTGCCCGGAACGAGGCCGCCGGGACGCCCCGCGTCCAGATCGGACAGCGCTGGTCGTCCCTTTGGCCCCCGAGACCGGATCCTACTGGGGGTTGGCCCTGGCTCCTTGCGGAAGGAGGCGGGCATCCGCATCGATCAAAGACCCCCGGGACCACTCGCCCCATCCCGCCGCCTGTCCCCAGAAGAAGAGAACCCGGCCCACCACCAACGGTGAGCCGGGTTCCTTCCTCGCCGACCAGGGGAAAGCCGCCCGCATCCGCACCCCCCTATCGGGGGTCCGGGTACTACCGGTTGATCTGTTGGGCGTAGGCGCGCACCGCGTTCTCGATCACCGCTCTCGCTGTGCCGTCGTGCTCGGTGAGCTCCTCGATCAGATCGGAGACGTCCTGGGCCACCCGCACACCCAGCTGGATCGTGGGCTCGCGACGAGGCCGGCCACGCCCGCGCTTAGGCGCGGCCGACGGGGGTTCCGCCGCCGGTGTCGCTTGCAGCGGCGGGGACGACACCTCCTGCGTCGCGGGCTGGGGTGTCGTGGTGCGTGGGGGTGTGTAGTCGACCGGGTCGATGTGCTCATCCGGGGCCGGGCGCGGCCGGCGGCGCTGCAATGAGGCGGGACGCTCCGGCTTGTCGGTCATCGCAGCACCTGCTTCGCAATCGCAGTGTAGGCGTCCAGCACGCGGGCGCCCTTGCGGTACTGGCCGTACCACTCCCCCGAAATCCGCACCTCCTGGACGATGGCCCGGTCCGGGATCAACGGCTCCAGGAACAACCCCGTGGCCCGCAGCTCCTCGAGGCTGGCCACCGCCGCCCGGCTCATGATGGTTTCCTTCACCCCACCGACGACGATGCCGGCCTCCGTGAGAGTGTCCGGGGCGCCGAGCTGCTGGCGGTGCCGACGGAACTGGGCGACCGTGCGCCGGGCCCCGTCCACCCCGTCGATGCCATCGCTGGTGGCGGTGGCGGCGTAGACCACGGTGTCCGCCGCGTTCAACGCCGACAGCGTCAACGGGCCACCCTGCCGGTTGGGACAGTCAATGACCACCACATCCGCTTGCAGACCGGTCAGAGAGATCTTCAGCCGCAGCTCCGCATGATCGGCCCGATCGGCCTCACGGTTGGAGACATTGCGGGCCGAGGGAATCACCCGGAGGTTCGGGTGCCACCCGCTGGGCACCGCGAGATCCTCGGCCCAGCCTTCGGGGTTCTCATCGCCCAGGATTGCCCCAATGTGCATTCCTTCCGCCGAGGGCTGCACCCCGAACCACTTGGTGGAGGCCGCGCGGGGGTCGAGATCAACGAGTACGACTTGACGCCCTTCGGCGGCGGCGACCATTGCTAGGGAGACGGCGGTGGTGGTCTTGGTGACTCCGCCGGATTCGCTGTACACCATGAGGGTTTGCATGGTTGCACGGTACCAAGACAGCTAGGGAGCTTGCCATATAGCTCGAAGGCTAACTAGCCAGCCATATATATAGAGCTCTATTTATCTTGCTATCTACCATTAATTCGAAGGCCCTTGGTACATCGTTCCGTCGGGCGTTCATGCGCCTAGCGAGGGCGCAGTGAGTGCCACGCTTGTTTCTTGCCTAGCGACCCGCCCCAGAGGGAGCCCCAGTAGTCGGCGTCGTCTGCCGTGCGGCCACCATCGCCTGTGGCGGTTGAGCTCGTGTGTATCTATCGCTCTGCGCCACCGAGCAGTCTGCCGACGAGGTGCCAAGGCACCTTCCCGGCGTCCATCGCGTTCTTGGCCTCCTTCTCCATATCCCCTGTTGCGTCCGGAACGCCCCCAGCTCCCTGTCAGAAGCGGGGGATCTCTACAAACGAGACGTGGAGTAGGGGAATGGCACCAAGGTGGCGCCGACTTCCCCTTGGGCAAGTGTTTCGGAGGCCCGTCAGGGCCGTAGAAATGCGCGGCAGCCATCGTTCGACGAGGAAGGAGGCGGGCCGATCTGGCGCTGAAACGCGAGGCCGCGCTCCTACAGGAGGAGTCACGGGCCGCGACCGAGGGAGGGATGTGCCGATGGGCGTGACCGCGGGTGCCGGCACAACGCCCATGTACTTTTGCAGTAGTAGTAGTAAGATTACTACTACTACGGAGGTTCTCTCATGACGGAGGCGATCCAGCGCAGCGCGCGGGAGCGGGTGTTCGCGGCGTGCGACCGTCTCGCGGAGGCGGAGGAGCGCATCACGGTGGCCGCGGTGCGCCGGGCGGCGCAGGTGTCCATGCAGGACGCCTCGGATGGGGTCCGGGCCTGGCGGGAGTCCCGCGCCCAGGTTCAGTCCGTGCCCGAGCCGCCGGAGGCGGTGGCCCGGGCCTGCGCGGGGCGTGGGGGACGGCCCTGAGCACGGCGCGGGCCGAGGTCGAGCACATCGCTGCCGAGGCGCGGGCCGGCCGGGAGCAGGCCGAGGCGGAGGCTGCGGAGCTGGTCACCGCGGTGACCGAAGCCGAGACCGGCCGGGAGCAGGCGTTGCACGACGTCGAGCGGCTGCAGATCGAGCTGGAGTCTGCTCGTGCCGCTCTGGTGACGGCACGGGCGGAAGCGGCCACGGCCAAGGAGGAACGCGCCCGGGAGGAAGGCCGGCGGGTCCAGGCCGAGGTCGAGGCCGCCGAGCTGGTCACGAAGGTCTCCGAAGTGGAGGCCAGCCGGGGTCAGGCCGTGGCGCGCGCGCAGCGGCTGGAGGCCGACCTCGAGGAAGCTCGCACCGAGGCCCAGTCGGCGCAGCAAGCCCGGGAGCGGGCCGAGGCCCAGGTGCTCGAGCTGACCGCCACGGTCACCGCGACGGAGTCGGCTCGGGACCAGGCGCTGCACGAGGTCCAGCTCCTGCAGACTGACCTCGAGGGGGCACGATCCGAGACGCAGGCCGCCCGTGCGGAGGCCACCGTGCAGGGCCGGGCGCACGCTCATGAACAGGGTCGGCGTGAGGAGGCCGAGCACGAAGCGCAGCGGCTGCGGGCCGAGCTGACCACCGCCCGTGACAGGGTGCATGCCCTGGAAACGGCAGCACAGAACGAGCCGCCCCGAAAGCCCTGAGGGAAGCGGCCGCTGAGCAGGCCATTAGTCACTCTTCGATACGCCACAGCACCGGTAAAACGTGGCGGGTGGCGTCTAATGCTCTCTGGCATCCCGGCATTTCGCCGCACAGTGAGCTGTAGTCGGCGGGTCCGCCCGGACGGGAACCCGGGGGTGTGGTGGCCCGTCGCTGGCCAGGGACGCCTTGATAGACTGATACGCACAGCACGGCCCAGCACACCGACCGGGGAGGTTCCATGGCGCAGCAGCACATTCTGCCGCCGGCTCTTGAGGTGGATCGGGCACGGCAGGTGGCTTCCGTGGTGCACAGTGCGGCCATGGAGGGACTCCACGTCACTGCAGCGACCCGGGCGGAGCTGGATCGTTTCGCCGAGGGTGGGCTCGAGGTCGAGGAGCTGGTTCGGCGCACGCGCGCCCGCTACGGCCTTGAGTGAGGCCCCCAGTCCGCACCGTGACCCGTATCTGGACCCGCACACCGGGGTCCTGACCAATTTGATCGGCGCCCGCACCGCGACAGAGCTCGCCGCCGCGGAAGCTGATCTCGTGGTGGTCCGCACCCTGCAGCTGTGGCGCCATCCACCGGCGCCTACCCGAGGTCTGGCCGAGCTGCAGGCCATTCACCGTCACCTGTTCCAGGACATCTATCCCTGGGCGGGGCAGCTGCGCACCGTGGATCTGCGCAAGACGGTCCCAGGTGCGCAGCCGTTCCTGCCGGTGTCGATGATCGCCCGCTCGGCCGGTTTCGTCTTCGACCAGCTACGCCAAGACCGCTACCTGCAGCACCTGGATCGGGACCGGTTCATCGAACGGTTGGCCTATCACTATGACCAGGTCAACTATCTCCACCCGTTCCGGGAGGGCAACGGGCGCACCCAGCGCTTCTTCTTCGATTCATTGGCCGTAGCCGCCGGCTGGTGGCTGGACTGGGCCCAGGTCACCGGGGCGGTCAACGACGCTGCGTCCCGGGACGCGGCCGAGAACCATGACCTTGCTACCTTGCAGGAGATGTTCGCGGTGATCCTCACTCCTGCGCCTCAACACCGTCGGCCGCGTTCCTGACCGGACCAGCTAACGGTCGGACAGGCCCGGGCAACGCGAAGCCCCCGAGAACACTGCGACACTCAGCTCGGACGCGACCCGTCAGTGGACAATGTAGCCGGGGAACCGCGCTGACCAGCAGGAGTCGCCGGCGACTCGAGTGACCTCATAGGTGACGGCCGTCAGGTGTGGGAAGCGCAGTCCGTGGAGTTCGCCTACCCGGGCACCCACTTGAGTCACGTGCAGTTCCCGACCACCCAGCGCAGCGCCGTGGAACGGTCCGTCCTTGACCGTCTCCCAGTAGTCGGAAGCGTTCGTGAAAGACCAGTACCCGGAGCCGATGGGGTGGTCCTCCAGGTAGTCCAGGGGCACCCAGAGGGTGAGGCCGCGGTGCTCGGGGCGGAGCCGATCCCGGAAGTCGGGGTCTAGTTCTCCGGGCAGGACGCCTTCAGGCCACTGGTAGGCAGGTTCAGTCGTCACGGAGGGATCCTCACCATCAGCAGCTGCGGGGGGCACTACCAGGCTAGGGGAGGGGTCGGGGCGCCCAGCGCCGGCGGAACCAATACCTGTTGCTTGGAGAACTTCACCCTCGTCCACGGTGTCGCCAGCGGGGGCGGCGGGCTCGTTTTTCAGCCACGCCATCACAGTGCGTGCGGTGCGTCCCACCGCCTCGGCGATGGCCCGGTAGGTCGCCCCCGCCGCCCGCAACCGGGCAGCCTGAGCCTTCAGTTGCCCGGCACGGTGGGTGCGGGCTTGGCGGGCCTTTCCGGCGTTGTTCGCCGCCGCGCGCGCCTTGGCTTCGGTGCGGGCCTTCCCGCCGCGCCGTCCCATGCTCGCCAGGTACTCAGGTGCGGCATCAGAGCCGCTGGTGGAGGTGGGGCGTCCTTTGCCTGCGTTGACCTGGCGGACGGCCGAGCGGGCCAGGCAGGCCACCTCGCTATCGGAGAGGGGGTCGGGCAGCTGGGCGTTGAGCGCTCGGGCGTGGGCGATCGAGGCGGCCTCGGTCGGGGTCTGGTGGTGGAGCTGCCGTCGGTCCCACAGCCACCGGCGGGTGGCGCGGAAGATCGCGGTGTTGCGCCCCACCTCCGTGGCGGTGTCCACGACGGGGACCCGCGGAATGCCGGTGCGGCCCAGCAGGGTCGTACCGGGGTCCCAGGCCGGTGCTGCGGGGCCGTCGATGGCCTCGTCGTGGAACGGGTCGATGTACTCGGCCATGTGCGCCTTGAGATCACCCAGGGACCACGGGCTGGCTCTGCGTCCCCACCACACGCGCCCGGCCGGGAACTCAGCAGCCGGATTGCGCACCAGGTAACGGGTGAAGCACAGGTCCCCGTCCACGAGCCGGTCCAGGGCCCGCTGCACCGCCTCCGCGTAACGGATCGGACCCGGCCGAGCACCCTCGCCCCGGTAGACCGGTTCGATAGCCCACCCGGCCTGGGCGTGACCGGTCTCGGGGTTCTCGATGATCCAGGTCGGCTCGGGCACGGCCGGGTGCATCAGGTTCAACAACGCGGCCTCGTCATCGACGTCGACGACAAGGAAGTTCAACCAATCCGCCGGGTTGAGCTGGACAAACGCGAACTCACCAGCAGGCCGCCCACGGTTCGGGAACGCCTGCGACTTGGTCTGACCGCATCGGAAGTACTCGATCCGGTGGTGCGCCAGGAAGCGGCGGGCCGGCGTCTCGGGGCAAAAAAGGACAACATCCAGCAAGGCGGGGTCCACTTGCGGACGCGCCTCAGGTACACTAGGGGACACAACAGTCCCCTGGTAATGGGTTCATATGCGGTTCTCATCCGGTTTCTGTTGAACCAGCTGTCTCGGTCGGCAAACTTGCGACAGCTGATTGACTTCGACGGCCCGCCCTCCACGGCGGGCCGTCAGTCGTTTAAGCGGTTTTAGTGATGGGGAGCTCCTCAGCGTTCTGCCGGTCGTCAAGTGCGTTCGGCAATCCGTAGTCACGATCAATTAGAGCGCCGACGTAGTCCGCCTGGGACAGGCCCAGGGCGGCCGCCTTCTCCGCCGCACGGCGGTGCTGCTCAGGCAGGATGCGCATGCTGAATGCCACTCGCTTCCCGAGCAGCTTGGGCGGTGTGTACTCCGTCATACGCTCACCCTTTCATATCGCTTGTACTAGCGCTAGGACTTTCGAGGGTGTGTCGGGCTTACTCGGTATTGCCCATGTCTTGGGACTGGTGGCCGACGACGTCCCACTGCCCGTTGTGCTTCTCGAGGTAGATGACGACTTGGCGTTGGCCGGTGGCTTCGATCTGGTGGCCGTCGCGGCTGATCCATTGCCAGGTGAGGTCGTAGGCGCGGATGGCTTTGTCCTTGGCGACGTCGCGGGAGACGTCACCGACGGCCGGTACGAGACTGGGGGAACTGTAGGCCTGGTGTTCTGCTGGTTCCAGCCAGGCGGCCTGGTTGCCGTTGCGTTCAGGCTCGATCTGGTTGTTCGCCCACTCTTCCGACATCAACGGTTTGGCGCGGATGGCGGCCGCGGTCTGGGTGCAGTCGGTGGCGGTGTCCCAGGAGTGGATGATCAGGGCAGCGGTCTCTGCGGTGGCTTCCACGTCGCTGCGATCGACGTTGTCCGGGTCGGGGAAGGTTCCTTGCCCGACGGTGAGCTCGGTGGGGGAGGCAGTGGCCGTGGTGGGGGTGGTGGTCTGCTCGCTGGCCTGTTGTGCTGTCTCGGGCCCGCAGGCGGTGAGGGGCAGGATGCACAGGGTCAGGGCGGTGATCAGGCGGGGTCGGGTCATTTCGGCCATGCTCCTTTCTGTTTGAGGATGGGCTCGGGGTCGATGTTGTGCCCCTGGTAAGGGAAGACGAGGTCGGGGGCGTCGGGTTTGTAGATTTCGAAGTGCAGGTGTGTGGCCATCCCGAACCGGCCGCGGTTGCCCTCGGTGCCGATGACGTCGCCGCGGGCGAGCTTCTGGCCCTTGGCTACGTCCCAGGAGTGCAGGTGGCAGAAGGCGAAGCCGAAGTCGGGGTCGTCCCCGTTCTCCTTGGCGATCACGCACCCGTCGGTGGCGTTGAACCCGGTGATCCGCAGGGCGGTCGGGGCCACGACGACTCCACCGTTCCCCTGGCCGGCCCCGGGGGTGGCGATGTCCACGCCCTCGTGCTGGTTGGCCCAGCCGGG
>NZ_MKJW01000147.1:0-11106 GCF_001942375.1 Kocuria sp. CNJ-770 | reverse complement strand
GCCCTGGTGATCGTGGCCACCGCCGAGGCCGACTGCGAGGTGCGCACCACCCTGGGCCGGATGCACGAACGCATGCTCGCCGCCGCCCGGGCCCTGGACCCGGACCAGGCCGCCACCGTCACCGCCTTCCTGCACGCCATGGCCGCAGCCGTCGACGCCGCCGAGGACGCCGACGAGGACGTGGGCGGCCCGGATGATCCGGAGGGTCCCGAGGACCTCGGAGATCCCGCGGTCATCGAGGTCGTCCACGGCACCGACGCCGTCGACACCGGCGAGGAGCTCGAGGCTCCGGGGTCGCCCGGGCGCGGCGCCGTCCGGGTGAGCCGCGCCGCCGAGCGGCCGGGCGCGCCGGACGCCGCCGGGCCCTGATGGCCGGCGGCGTCCGGTTGGCCGGCGGCGTCCGGTGCGGGCCCCGGCCCGTGCCGGGGCGCGCTCCTCAGTAGGCGGTGCGGGCCGTGTTCGCCGCCCACGCCTCGAAGGGCGCGGTGCGCTCCTGGAGGTCGACGGGGCGCACGGGCAGCGAGCGCTCCTCCACCGGCCGGGCGAAGTACTCGTGGAACTCCGCGTCGTCGAAGCCCCCGGCCGCGGCGTCGTGCCGGTCGGCCGCGAACCAGACCGCGTCCAGGCGGGACCACAGGGACGCGGACACGCACAGCGGGCACGGCTCGCAGCTCGCGTAGAGGGTCGCGCCGGAGAGGTCGAACGTGCCGAGCTCCCGGCATGCGGTGCGGATGGCGACCACCTCCGCGTGCGCGGTCGGGTCGCTGTCGGCGGTGACACGGTTGACGCCGGAGAAGCGGCGGCCGTCGGCGGTGACGACAACGGCGCCGAAGGGCCCGCCGTCGGCCTTGGCGTTGTCGACCGCGAGTGCGATGGCCTCGCGCAGGAACTGCCGGGCCTCGGTCGGAACAGTGGTCTCGTTCGTGCTCATGCGGATCTCCCGGGTGAGGCAGATGCCGCTGGGGAGCTCGCCGAGCCAGAACCGGGAGACGCGCCGACGGCGGCCGCTGCGTGATCGATGGTGCAGTTCTGCCTGGTAGATAGTCCGGTCGCCCGAACCCGCCGTGGGCCAGTCCAGAGGCTACCGGGCAGTGTCCCGCTTCACAACAGCCGCCCCTGCGGTCCCGGGGACCGCGCGCGGGCGCGGCCGCCACGCCGCCGCCGGACCGGTCGCCCGGCTCCGTGCCGGAGGACGTCCCGGCTAGGCTGGGCTCCCGACCCGATGACCCGTCCGTGTGAGGAGCGCTCCGTGCCCGTGATCCAGCGACACCTGTTCGGCCCCGGCCCGTCCAACCCGTATCCCGAGGCCACGGCCGCGCTGGCCCTTCCGCTGCTCGGGCACCTCGACCCCGCGTTCCTGGAGATCATGGACAGCGCCTGCGACGGTCTGCGCGAGGTCTGGGGCACCCGCAACCGGCGGACCCTGCCGCTGAGCGCCACCGGCTCGGCCGGCATGGAGGCCGCCTTCGTCAACACCGTGGAGGACGGCGACGTCGTCGTCGTGGCGGTCAACGGCCTCTTCGGGGAGCGGATGTGCGACGTCGCGGCCCGGTGCGGCGCCGAGGTGGTGCGGGTGGACTTCCCGTACGGGCAGCCGATCGACCCCCAGCAGGTCGCCGAGGCGCACCCGGCCCCGAAGATCATCGCCGCGGTGCACGCCGAGACCTCCACGGGCGTGCGCTCGGACATCGCCGCGCTGGGGGAGCTCAAGGGCGACGCCCTGCTGCTCGTCGACGCCGTCACGTCCATCGGCGGCATCGAGCTGCGCGCGGACGAGTGGGGGGTGGACCTCGGCTACGCCGGCACCCAGAAGTGCCTGGGCGTGGCTCCGGGGCTGGCGCCGTTCACGATCTCGGACGCCGCGTTCGAGCGCCGGGTGGGCCATCCCCGGTCCTGGTACCTGGACCTCGGCATGCTCGGCGGCTACGTGGGGGAGGCGCAGGGCCGGGCCCGCACCTACCACCACACCGCGCCCACCGCCATGATCGCCTCCCTGGACGCGGGGCTGCGCCGGATCTCCGAGGAGGGCCTGGAGAACGTGTGGGCCCGCCATCAGGCGGCGGGCGACGCCCTGCAGGACGGGCTGCAGGAAATGGGCCTGGAGCTGTTCGCCGCCGAGGGCCACCGACTGCCGGAGCTGACCACCGTGAAGGTGCCCGAGGGGGTCGACTCCGCCGCGGTCCGGGCCCACCTGCTGGAGCACTACTCGCTGGAGATCGGCGCGGGCGTCAAGGAGTACGCCGACACGGTCTGGCGGATCGGGCTGATGGGTCCCAACGCCCACGCCGGGTCCGTGGCGCTCGTCCTGGGCGCCCTGCAGGAGGCGCTGCGGAAGACCCCGCTGCCGGTCTGAGCCGCCGTGCCGCGGCGTGCCCCGGCCGGGGCACGCCGCGGCACGGGACCGGACCGGTCCTCCCCGGCCGGGAGGACCGGGATCAGGCCTCGTCGAAGATCCGCACGGCCATGGTGCCGTGGGTGACCGCGGCGCCGGCGCCCAGCCCGGCGGCGACCATGACCGCCTCGGCGATCTGGGCCTTCGAGGCCCCCGCCTTCTTGGCCTGGGTCACGTGCACCTCGAGACAGTAGGGGCACTGGGAGCTGATGGCCACGGCCACCGCGATGAGCTCGCGGTGGAGCTGGTCGATGGCCCCGCTCCTCCCGCCCGATCGTGCCGTCGAAGGCGGCGAAGGCCTGGAACTCCTGCGGGGCGAGCTCCTTGAACTCGGGCAGGCGCTTGAGGTCGTCCGGGGAGTGGTAGTGGTCGGTCACGGTGACGTCCTTCCGGGTCGGATGTCCCGAGGCTACCGGGACCGGCCCCGGCCGCCCACCCCCCGCGCCCGGCCCGGTCACCTCTCCCAGGGCGCCCGGACCGGGAAGTACCGCTCCAGGAACGCGGTCATCCGCTCGGCCCGCTCGGCCGCCGGCACCTCCGGGAAGCTGCCGTCGTTGAGGCAGAACATGTCCAGGCTCCGCCGCCCGAGCAGCCTGTCCATCTGCTGCAGCCCCGCCCGGGTGGTGGTGTCCACGTACTCGGTGCGGGCGGTCTCCTGGGTCACGGCCCGGCCGGTGAGCAGCGCGTAGTAGTGGTACAGCGAGTTGGTCACCGAGATGTTCTCCGCGGCGCGGAAGCGGCTGGAGGAGGTGCGGAGGAACTCCCGGGGGAACTCCTGCTCCATCTCGGCCACCACGCTGCGGCGCAGCGGGGCGGCGCAGTGCTCCAGGTGACGGGTGGTGATCCGGCCGAAGCGCTCCCACAGCAGCCTCCGGTTCACCCGCGCCGCGTTCTCGAAGCCCGAGCGCTCGGGGTGCCCCTCGCCCAGGCCGATGCGGGTGCTGGCCTCCACGAACTTCGACACCCCGCCGGGGGAGAAGAACAGGGCCGGCCCGAGCTGGCGGCCGAAGAACATGTCGTCGTTGGAGTAGAGGAAGTGCTCGGACAGCCCCTCGATCCGGTGCAGCTGCGCCTCGACCGCCTGCGAGTTGTAGACGGGCAGCACCGAGGTGTCCGCGAAGAACTCCTCGCTGCGCACCACGCGCACCCGGGGGTGCTCGGCCAGCCAGGCCGGGGGCCGGGAGTCGGTGGCGATGTAGATGGTGCGGACCCAGGGGGCGAACATGTGCACCGAGCGCAGGGCGTACTTGAGCTCGTCGACCTGCCGGAAGCGGGCCTCGTGGTCGTCGCCCTCCCCGACCACGGCGTCCTCCATGTAGGAGGCGCGGACCCGCCGGTACTCGGCGTCGGAGCCGTCCACCCAGGAGAAGACCATGTCGATCTCGAAGTCGATGTCGCTGGCGTGGTCGGCAAACATGTTCTCGATGGTCGGCCACGGCAGGCCGAAGCGTTCCACGCTCCCGCGCACGGCCTCCGCGCGGGAGACGGACCGGCGGGTCAGGGAGTTCTCCACCGGCAGCCGGATCTCGTGCTCGCCGAACTCCCACAGCTCGATCTGCACGCCGGTCGCCGCGCCGTAGTACAGCTTCGAGCGCTTCGAGTAGTGCGGGCGGTAGAGCCGGAACACGCGGGCGTTGCGCCGGTGCGTGAGCTCCCCGTCCGCGAGCAGCTCGGAGGTCTGCTTCTTGGTGTCCATGGGCTTGACGTAGTACGGCTCGCCGAGGGCCGCCTCCACCAGGGCCTCGCGCAGCCGCGCCCGGTCGTGCAGGTCCACCGCGACCACGGGCCGCTCGTCGTTGCCCCGCACCAGGAGGTGGTCGATCCCGGCGCCCTCCAGGACGCGGCGCAGGAAGAGCAGGTTCTGCACCATGACGTCGTGGGGCGTCTGGTCGGTGATGCGCAGGGCGAAGCGGCCCTTGTACCGGACCACGTCCGGGCGCTCGTCGAGCGCCGCGGCGGAGGCGCGGGACGCGCTGCGGAACTCCTCGCCGTCGGGCCCGTCCTCGGGCGCGGGGAAGTAGGCGGTGTCGAGCGTGGTGGCGTCGATGGTGGTCTCCTGGTCCTCGTCAGCGGCTGCGGCGCTCCCAGGATAAGACCCCGCGGGCGCCCGCCGTCACGGGGCCGGCTGGCAGCGCTCGCAGAACCACAGCGCCCGGTCCTGCGGGGGCCCGGGGTGGGTCTCGCCGGGGGTGAGCTCGGCGTCGTCGATCCGGGCCTCCCGGATCGGGGTCCCGCAGCGGCGGCAGGGCTGCCGGCCGCGGCCGTAGACCCAGAACTGCTCGCCGCGCCGGGCCGGCCCGCCCACGGTGGAGCGCTGGGAGCGGTCCCGGTTGGCGTGCAGCAGTCGGTGGGAGAGGTCCACCACGGCGCCGAGGTCCTCGACGGCGGCCACCGGGGTGAAGGGGTGCAGGCGCCGCAGGAAGAGGATCTCGTTGCGGTAGACGTTGCCGATCCCCGCGAGATTGCGCTGGTCCATCAGCGCGGCGGCCACGGGCCGGCGCGGGTGCCGGGCCAGCCGGGACAGGGCCTGCGCCCGGTCCCAGTCGGGGCCGAGCAGGTCCGGGCCGAGATGGCCCACGAGCTCGTCCTCGTCCGCCGTGGCCACGAGGTCCAGCATCCCGAGGTCGAAGCCCACCGCCTGGGCCGCGGCGGTCTCCAGGACCGCGCGCGCCTGGTAGCCGGGGCGCCGCCAGCGGGCCCCCCGCGGATAGACGTGCCACATGCCCTCCATGAGCAGGTGGGAGTGCAGGCTCAGCGGCACCAGGGCCTCGGGGCCGCCGTCCACGCGGATCAGGAGGTGCTTGCCGCGCGGGACCACCGCGGTCACGGTGCGCCCGGAGAGGTCCGCGGTCGCGATCGCGGGGAAGCGCAGGTCGCTGCGCGTGAGGACCTGACCGGCCAGGGCTCGGCGCAGCAGCGCGGCCTGGCGGTAGACGGTGTCACCCTCGGGCACGACGGCCTCCTTCTCCGGGCGCCCCGGTCACCGGCGCATCCTCAGTCCGCGCGGGGTCGAGTAGAAGCCTCCGGCCAGCAGGGACTCCCGGACCGCGGTCTCGAGAGGGCCGGGGCCGAGCACCGGGGCCCCGTTGACCTTCTCGACCGTGAGCTTGTCCACCGCGCCCCGCCGCACGGTGCCGGCCACGGCCGGTCCGGCGGCGGCCAGGGCGTCCGCGTCCTCGGTGAACGCGAGCACGGTCCGCCCGCCGCGCTCCACGTACAGGGCCAGGGCGCCGTCCACGAGCACGACGACGGCGCCCGCCTTGCGCCCGGGCCGGTGCCGGCCGGCCGGCGCGTCCTCGCCGTCCGGGGCGGTCGCCGCGACCGGGTCCGGCCACTCGAGGGCGGCCCCGTAGGGGTTGGCGGGGTCGGTCGCGGCCAGGGCCAGCGCCACGGGCTCCTCGGCGCGCACCTGGTCGTCGGTGCTGAACGTGCGCAGGTGGTCCACGGTGGCCGGCTGGGCGAACTGGGCGGCGCCGAGCCCCTCGATGAAGTAGCCGCGGCGGGCGCGGCCGGTGTCCTCCAGGGTGGAGAGGACCTTGTAGACCGTGGCGAAGCCGCCGGGGATCTCCTCGACGGCCACGGGCCCCTTGGTCACCACTCCGTAGCGGTCCATGAGCAGCTCGGCGGTGGCCGAGGCCCGCAGCGTGGGCTCGAGCGGCTCCGGGCGCAGCATCGACCAGCGCCCGGCCACGAGCGGGGAGTCGTGCCGCTCCAGGGTGGCCGGACCGCTCGCGGCCCGCAGCGCCCCGCCGATCCCCGGCGGGACGCGGCGCCGCCGGGCCGCAGCCGGGCGGCGCCGCGGCGGACCGTCGAGCGGCCCCGCGGGGGCTTGGCCCGGTGCCGGTGGGCGGCCTGCCCGCCGGAGAGCAGCGAGCGCACCGGGAGGAAGGTGTCGTTGGTGATCAGCCCCGCCCAGACCAGGTTCCACAGCGCGGTGGTCAGCTCCCCGGCGGGCACCGGGTCGCCGTCGGCCTCGAGCAGCCCGAGCAGCTGCGGGAAGAACCAGGCGCCGCCGGGGGCGAGGACGTCGAGCACCCGGCGCTCGAGGGTGGAGTCCAGGGCGGCGGCCGCCACGGCGAGGGTCTCGGCGGGCGGCAGGGTCAGCTGGGCCGCCTCGCTCAGGTGCAGCGACACCCACCCGTCGTCGCCGGCCAGGGAGCCGGCCCCGGACCACAGGACCTCCCCGGACGCGGTGAGCTCGTCCAGCAGCTCGGGCCGGTAGTCCGCCACCCGGGCCGCCAGCACGAGCGGCTCCCAGGCCGAGGCCGGGACGGCGACGCCGGCGAGCTGGTCCACCACCGTGAGCACGCCGTCCTCGCCGCGCAGCTGGTGGCCCCGGCCCACGTGCTGCCAGGCGGGCAGGAACCGGGCGTAGACCTGCCCGGGGACCGGCTCCACGTCGCGGCGCAGCGCGGCCAGCGAGCGGCGCCGGATCCGGCGCAGCACCTCCGCCTCGCACCACTCGGAGGCGGCCGGGCCGGGCCCGCCGGCGTCCGTGCGCGCCGGCCGGAACTCGCCCTCGACGACCCGCCGGTCCGCGGCCAGCCGCTCCAGGGTGGTCCGCACCACGGCCGTGCCGAGTCCGAGCCGGGCCGCGGCCTCGTCCACGGTGAAGGGCCCGTGCGTGCGGGCGTAGCGGGAGACGAGGTCGGCCAGCGGGTCCTCGACGGGCTCGACGAACGCGAGCGGCACCCCCATGGGCAGGGGCACGCCCAGGGCGTCGCGCAGTCGGGAGGCGTCCTCGATGGCCGCCCAGTGGTCCACGCCGCGCAGGTGCACCCGCAGGGCGCGGTTGGCGGCCACGAGCTGTTCCAGCCAGCCGGCGGCGGTGTCCTCGGGGCAGGCGGCCTCCGGGTCGTCCGGGTCCTGGAGCCGGCGTGCGGCCTCCGCGGTGGTGAGCGGGCCGAGCAGGCGCAGCAGGTCCGCGGCGCCCTCGAGCCCGCGCAGCCGGCGGTCGGCGGCGAGGCGCTGCAGCTCCGCCTCCGTGCGCTCGAGGACCTCCGGGTCCAGCAGCTCCCGCAGCTCGGCGCGGCCCAGGAGCTCGTTGAGCAGGGCGGCGTCGAGGGACAGGACCGCCGCCTTGCGCTCGGCCAGCGGGGAGTCCCCCTCGTAGAGGAACTGGGCGACGTAGCCGAAGAGCAGGGTCCGGGCGAACGGGGACGGCTGGTCGGTGGTGGTCTCCACCACCCGGATCGCCCGGCGCTCCACGGCCCGGTGGAGCTCCTTGAGGGCGGGCAGGTCGTAGACGTCCTGCAGGCACTCGCGCACCGTCTCGAGGATGATCGGGAACTGCGGGTACTTCCGGGCGACGTCCAGCAGCTGCGCGGAGCGCTGGCGCTGCTGCCACAGCGGCGTGCGCCGGCCGGGGTCGCGCCGGGGCAGCAGCAGGGCCCGGGCGGCGCACTCCCGGAAGCGGGACGCGAACAGCGCCGAGCCGCCCACCTCCTCGGTCACGATCCGGTCCAGCTCGTCGGCGTCGAACAGGAACAGCTCCGCCCCCGGGGGCTCGTCCTCCATGGCCGGCACGCGCAGCACGATGCCGTCGTCGGCGGCCTGCGCGGAGCCGTCCAGGCCGTAGCGCTCGTGCAGCCGGGCGCCCACGGCCAGCGCCCAGGGGGCGTGCACGGGCATCCCGAACGGCGAGTGCAGCACCACCCGCCAGTCCCCGAGCTCGTCGTGGAAGCGCTCGACGACGAACAGCCGGTCCGAGGGCACCTGCCCCACGGCCTCCTTCTGCTCGCCCACGTAGGCCAGCAGGTTGTCGGCGGCCCACTCGTCGAGCCCGGCCGCGCGCAGCCGGGCGCGGGCCTCGTCCTCGGCGGCCCCGGCGATCTCCCGGTTGAACCGGCCCACCGCGCGGCCCAGCTCCACGGGCCGGCCGGGGCCGTCCCCGTGCCAGAACGGGAGCTTGCCGGGGACCCCCGGGGCGGGGGAGACGATCACCCGGTCGTGGGTGATCTCCTCGATCCGCCAGCTGGAGGCGCCCAGGGCGATGACGTCGCCCACGCGGGACTCGTAGACCATCTCCTCGTCGAGCTCGCCCACCCGCTTGGAGTTCTTCCCGTCCTGCTCGCCGACCAGGTACACGGCGAACAGGCCGCGGTCCGGGATGGTCCCGCCCGAGGTCACCGCCAGCCGCTGCGCCCCGGGGCGGCCCTCGATCGTGCCGGTCTCCCGGTCCCAGACGATGCGCGGGCGCAGCTCGGCGAACTCGTCGGAGGGGTAGCGGCCCGAGAGCAGGTCCAGGGTGGCGTCGAAGGCCGAGCGGGGCAGGGTCAGGAACGGGGAGGAGCGGCGGACGGTGTCGAACCACTCCTCCACCTCGACCGGTCCCAGGGCGGTCGCGGCCACGGTCTGCTGGGCCAGCACGTCCAGCGGGTTCAGCGGGACGGCGAGCGGCTCGATCCGGCCCTGCAGCATCCGCTCGACCGTCACCGCGGCGTCGAGCAGGTCCCCGCGGTGCTTGGGGTAGAACCGGCCGCGGGAGACCTCCCCGACCTGGTGGCCGGCGCGGCCCACGCGCTGCAGCCCCGAGGCGGCCGAGGGCGGGGCCTCGATCTGGACCACCAGGTCCACCGCGCCCATGTCGATGCCCAGCTCGAGGGAGGACGTGGCCACCACGCAGCGCAGTCGCCCGGTCTTGAGGTCGTCCTCGATGACCGCCCGCTGGTCCTTGGAGACCGACCCGTGGTGGGCGCGGGCCAGCACCGGGGCCGCGCCCTCGTACCGGCCGGTCTGCCGGCGCAGGTCCGCGGGCTCGGCGGCCCCGCCGGGCGCGGACGGATCCCGCCCGGCCAGGGCGGAGCGCAGCACGTCCCCGAGCTGCTGCGGCGCGGAGCCCGCCGGGACCCCGGGGGCTGCGTCGTCGTGCGGGCCGCTGCCGGTCCCGTACGCGGCCTCCGGGCCGTCGCCGTCCGGGCTGCCGTCCGGGTCCGTGTGCTCGAGGCGGAAGGCGTAGATCTCGTTGAGCCGTGCCGTGAGCTTCTCGGCCAGGCCGCGGGAGTTGGCGAACACGATGGTCGAGCGGTTCTCCAGCACCAGGTCCACGACCCGCTCCTCGACGTGCGGCCAGATCGACGCGGTGGTCGTGGGGGCGAGGGCGTCCAGGTCGTCGTCGCCGAAGCCGGATCCGGCCAGGGACGGGGAGGCGGCGGGACCGCCCAGCACGGTCATGTCCGGGATCGGCACCGAGACCGTGAGCTCCCACCGCTTCTCCGCCCGCGGCGCGACGACGGAGACCGGCTCCCGCCCGCCCAGGAACCGGGCGACCGTCTCGACCGGCTCGACCGTGGCCGACAGCCCGATGCGCTGCACCGGCTTCTCCAGCAGGGCGTCCAGCCGCTCCAGGGTGAGCGCCAGGTGTGCCCCGCGCTTGGTGCCGGCCACGGCGTGCACCTCGTCCACGATCACGGTGTGCACGTCCGTGAGGGTCTCCCGCGCCTTGGACGTGAGCATCAGGTAGAGCGACTCGGGCGTGGTGATGAGGATGTCCGGCGGGCTGGACAGCAGGGCCCGCCGCACGGCCTGCGGCGTGTCCCCGGAGCGGACCCCCACGCTGACCTCCGGCGGCTCGACGCCGGCGTGCCGGGCGGTCTGGGAGATCCCGATCAGCGGGGCCCGCAGGTTGCGCTCCACGTCCACGCCCAGCGCCTTGAGCGGGGAGATGTAGAGCACCCGGGTGCCGCGCCGCTCGGCCCGGGGGGCCGCGGAGCGGGCCTTGGTGCGCAGGCTCCCCGTGTCCGCGGCCGGTGCGGCGGGGACGGCGCCCCCGGGCCGGCCGCGGACGCGGTGTCCACGGTCCCCGGCCGCCCGGTCGCCGTGGCCGGCCCCGGCGCCGCCTCGGCCACGAAGCGGTCCAGGGCCCACAGGAACGCGGCCAGGGTCTTGCCGGAGCCGGTGGGCGCCACGATCAGCGCGTGGCGTCCCGCGGCGATGGCCCGCCAGGCGCCCTCCTGGGCGGCCGTGGGCGCGGCGAACGCACCCGAGAACCAGGCCCGGGTGTGCTCGGTGAACAGGCTCAGCGCCGGATCAGGTGCCAAAGCCCTGGATCTCGAGCTGCTGGATGCCGGGGCCGGTGCAGGCCTCGGCGGGGAAGGGCACCACCACGGAGCGGGTGTTCTCGGGCGGATAGACGCGCAGTCCCGCGGCCTCCCGGGCCTCGCACCCGGGGTGGACGGCGGCCTGGCCGATCCGCAGCGCGGCGGTGGCGGACTCGCCCGGCGCCAGCTGCCTGCCGGTCCCGGGGACGCCCGCGTCCCGCACCGCCGGGGCGCCGAGGGTCGTGCCGTCGGCGTCCACGAAGGAGATCCCCGGGTAGCCGCCGAGCACGCAGGGCTCCGCGGCCGTGTTGGTCACGGTGACGTCCACCCAGACCGACCCCGCGGCGCCCCCGGCCGGTGCGGCGGAGACCCCGAGCGCGGAGGTCGCGCACCAGCCGGCGCGGCCGGCGGCGGCGCCGCGAGCGGGTTCGCCGGCGTCCTCGGCGGTCTCCCCGGTGGGCTCCTCTGCGGTCTCCTCGGTGGGCTCGTCCGTGGTCGCCCCGCCGGGCCCCGCCGTGCCGGTGGGCCCGGGGGCGGGCTCCGCGGGATCTGGCGATCGGGGCGGTGGGCGCCGGCGGTGGCCGCTCCTGGTCCCGGAGGCACCGACGTCGACTTCGGCGAGCTGACGCGGCAGCAGGTCGCCCACCTGCAGGCCCGGGGCGGCGAGGTCCGCTA
>NZ_MKJW01000146.1:0-11518 GCF_001942375.1 Kocuria sp. CNJ-770 | reverse complement strand
CGAGCGGCCGCCGCTGCCTCGGCAGCGCGGCGGTCCGCGCGGGCGGGACTCAGTCCCCGTACTTCTCGAAGACCAGGTCGTCCGTGTTCTTGTCCAGCTGGATCGAGCTGCTGTGCTGGATGAGCCGGGCCACGGTGCTGGCCTCGCTCTCCGGGACGACGAGCAGGTACTCCTCCACGCCGTCGTCGAGCGTCAGCTCGAACGTGTAGGAGCCGGCGTCACCGTCCCCCTGCCTGCTGCGGATCACGTCGACGCTCGTGACGCGCCGGATGTTCTTGCCCTGGCCTGCTGGCATGGTTCCCCCTTCGGACCCACCTCTCGGGAGGGGCCGGTCGCCGCGGCCGCGCGTGCCGGCCCCACTGACGACGGCGGCCGTCGACGGGCCGCCGACCCGCGCCCGGAACGCTCCACCGGGCTCGCGGGTGCGCACCACGCTAGCCACCCGGCGCGGCCGCGCCAAGGGTGCTGACCGTGTGTGACGGGCCGGCCGCGGCTCAGCCGGCCAGCCGCTGGGCCGCCTGCTCCAGGAGGTCCCGGCGCTTGCCGAAGGAGAGGCGCATCCAGGTGCCGTACAGGCCCCGGTGCGCCGCCGAGGCGAGGGCCGGCACCGGCACGCCCACCACGCCGGAGCGCTCGGCCAGCACGGGGGCCAGCGCGGTGGCGTCCCCGACGCCGTGCCGCTCGCACAGCGCGCGCACGTCGGCCACGACGAAGAACGTGCCCTGCGGCTCGAACGGCTCGGCGCCCGCGGCGGCCAGCCCCTGCACGAGCACGTCGCGGCGCTGCCGGAAGTCCTCGGCCAGACCCTCGTAGAAGGCGTCCGGCAGGCGCAGCGCCGCCGCCGCCCCGAGCTGCAGGGGTGTGGCGGCGCTGTGCGTGAAGTACGCCTTGGTGGCCCGCACCGCGCCGACGAGGTGCTCCGGTCCGCTCACCCAGCCCACGCGCCAGCCCGTGGCCGAGAACGTCTTGCCCACCGAGGAGACGGTGAGGGTCCGCTCGAAGGCCCCCGGCAGGGCCGCCAGGGGGCGGTGGGCGCCGTCGTAGCGCAGGTGCTCGTAGACCTCGTCCGTGACCACCACGCAGTCGTGCTCCTCGGCCAGCTCGACCACCCGGGACAGCACGGCGTCGTCGAACACGGTGCCCGTGGGGTTGTGCGGGTCGTTGAGGACCACCATGCGGGTGCGCGGCCCGAAGGCCGCGGCGAGGCGGTCGAGGTCGGGGGAGAAGCGCGGGGGCTCGAGCGGGACCGTGACCAGCCGCGCGCCCGCGAACTCCACCACGGCGCCGTAGAGGTCGTAGTGCGGCTCGAAGGTGACGACCTCGTCCCCGGGGCGCAGGAACGCGAGCAGGCTCGCGGCCAGCCCCTCCGAGGCGCCCACGGTCACGACGACGCCGGAGGCCGGGTCCGGCTCGAGCCCGTAGAAGCGGCGCTGGTGCTCGGCGACGGCCTCCTGCAGCTGCGGCACCCCCGCCACCGGGGAGTACTGGTTGCCGCCGCCGCGCAGGGCGGCCGCGGCGGCGTCGAGCATCTCCGGCGGCCCGTCGACGTCCGGGAAGCCCTGGCCCAGGTTGATCGCCCCCGTCCGGGCGGCCAGCCGCGACATCTCCTCGAACACCGTCCCGGAGAGCTCCCCGGCGGTGGTCAGCATGCCTCCTCCGTGGGCCATGCGCTCCCAGGGGGCGCGGGACGTGCGGGCGGCGGCATCGGCATCCATGGCCGCCAGTCTAGGGTCCCGCGGCGGCGTGCCTAGGATGGGGCCCATGCACCGAGCGATCTGCCCCGGCTCCTTCGACCCCATCCACAACGGCCACGTGGAGGTCGTCGCGCGCGCCGCGGCGCTCTTCGACGAGGTCGTGGTCGCGGTGTCCACGAACCCGCACAAGCGCTACCGCTTCGACCACGAGCAGCGGCTGGCCCTGGTGGAGGAGAGCCTCGCGGGGATCGCCGGCGTCGTCGTCGAGCCCATGGGCGGAGGCCTGCTCGCGGACTACGCGGCGCAGCGGGGCGCGGTGGCGCTGGTCAAGGGGCTGCGCTCGGGGGAGGACTACGCGTACGAAGTGCCGATGGCCACGATGAACCGCGACCTCACCCGGGTCGAGACCGTGTTCCTGGCGGGGGACCCGCAGTTCCTGCACCTGTCGTCCACCCTCGTCAAGGAGGTCCAGGGGCTCGGCGGGGACGTCTCCGGCTTCGTGCCGGGGCCCGTGCTGCGCGCCCTGCGGGGCTGAGCCCGCCGGGACCGTCCGGGGCCGCCGGGGCGCGTCCCGTTTGAGAACGGGCGGCGGGGCGCGCTACCATGGCCTGTCGGCCAGAATTTCACCAGGAGATCGTCATCAGTCGCGAGAACAGTTCGCCCCTCATCATCGATGTCAGGGACCTCGAGCACCGCCCGGGGACGATGCGACGACTGGAGAAGGTGGTGCCCGCGCCGAAGGACTTCGGCAACGCACTCATCGGCGCCCCGGAGGGTTCGGACATCGAGCTGGACCTCCGGCTGGAGTCCGTCCACGACGGGATCCTGGTGTCCGGCACGGCTGCCGTGGACATCCACGGCGAGTGCAGCCGATGCCTCGACCCGATCGACTACGATCTGGACGTCGACGTGCAGGAGCTGTACCTCTTCGACGCCGCCACCACCGGTGGGGAGGACGTCGAGGACGACCAGATGTATGAAGTTCAGGACGAGACGATCGACCTCGAGCCCATGCTTCGGGACGCAGTGATCACTCAGCTGCCGTTCCAACCGGTGTGCCGGGAGGACTGCCAGGGGTTGTGCGCCCAGTGCGGCGCGCGCCTGGAGGACGACCCGGGACACCACCACGAGGTGCTCGATCCTCGCTGGAGCGCCCTGTCGGGCCTGCTCGAGCAGGACACCTCGGAGAAGACGACCGATACGAGAGAAGAGAGATAGCCGTGGCTGTTCCCAAGCGGAAGATGTCCCGTGCCAACACCCGTGCACGCCGTTCCCAGTGGAAGGCGACCGCGCCGAAGCTGGTCAAGACCGTCGAGAACGGCAAGGTCACCTACAGCCTGCCGCACCAGGCCAAGGTCGTGACCGACTCCGCGGGGACCGCGCTGTTCCTGGAGTACAAGGGCCGCAAGGTGGCCGACGCCTGACCACGGTGACCACCACCGCCAACCCTCAGGACCTGCTGGAGCGTCTCGGCGTCGACATCGACGCCGAGACGCTCCGTCTTGCGCTGACCCACCGCTCCTACGCGTACGAGCACGAGGGACAGGGCCACAACGAACGGCTCGAGTTCCTCGGCGACTCCGTGCTGGGACTGGCGGTCACCGACGAGATCTTCCACCGCTACCCCGACGACTCCGAGGGCAACCTCGCCAAGATCCGCGCGGCGGTGGTGAGCACCCGCACCCTCGCCGACCTCGCGCGCTCCCTCGACGTGGGCGCGCACATCCGTCTGGGCAAGGGCGAGGTGCGGACCAGGGGCCACGAGAAGGCCTCGATCCTCGCCGACACCATGGAGGCGCTGATCGGCGCCGTGTACGTGTGCTCGGGGCTGGAGGCCGCCCGCGACTTCGTGCTGCGCCTGGTCGTGCCGCTGCTCGAGGACGGCTTCGTGATGACCGAGGGCCGCGACTGGAAGACCGAGATCCAGGAGCTCGCCGCGGCCCGCTGCCTGGGCCCCGTCCGCTACGCCGTGGAGGGCACCGGCCCGGACCACGACCGCCGCTACGAGGCGCACCTGGTCATCGGCGGCAAGGACCACGGCACCGGCACCGGCACCACGAAGAAGGAGGCCGAGCGCTCCGCCGCCGCGCAGGCCTACGCGGCCCTGGTGGCCCGCAGCGGTGCCTGAGCCGGGAACGCGGGGCGCCCGTGCCTGAGCTGCCCGAGGTCGAGGTCGTCCGCCGCGGCGTGGAGCGCTGGGTGGTGGGCCGCCGGATCGAGGCCGTGCAGGTCCTCGACCCCCGCTCGGTGCGCCGGCACGAGGCCGGTCCGGTCGCCTTCGCCCACGAGCTCGAGGGCGCGGTGGTCGGCGACGCCGTGCGCCGCGGCAAGTTCCTCTGGCTGCCGCTGACCGGGCCGGCCGGGGACACGCCCCAGGAAGCCCTGCTGGTGCACCTGGGGATGAGCGGGCAGCTGCTCGTCAAGGACGCCAGGCTGCCCGCGGAGAAGCACCTCAAGGTGCGGCTGAGCCTGTCCGAGCGCCCCGGCACCCCGGCCGAGCTGCGCTTCGTGGACCAGCGGATCTTCGGCGGCATGCTCCTGGACCGGCTCGTGCCCACCGACGACGGCGCCCCGGGCGGACGCTCCGCCACGGGGCTGGCGGCCGTGCCCACCCGCGCGGCCCACATCGCCCGCGACCCCCTGGACCCGGCCTTCGACGCCGACCTCCTGCACGACCGGCTGCGCCGGCGCCGCACCGGGCTCAAGCGGGCCCTGCTGGACCAAGCCATGGTCTCGGGGATCGGCAACATCTACGCCGACGAGGCGCTGTGGCAGGCGCGCCTGCACTGGGCCCGCCCCACCGACACGCTCCGGCGCCCCGAGACGCACCGGGTGCTCGCGGCGGTCCGGGCGGTGATGGAGCGGGCCCTCGCGGCCGGCGGGACGAGCTTCGACTCCCTCTACGTCAACGTCAACGGGGAGTCGGGCTACTTCGCCCGCGACCTCAACGCCTACGGCCGCTCCGGCCGGCCCTGCCCCCGGTGCGCCGAGGAGGGCCGGGCGGCGCTGATCGTGCGCGAGCAGTTCATGAACCGCTCCTCCTACCGCTGCCCGGCCTGCCAGCGCGCGCCCCGCAACGCCCGGTTCTGACCGGCCGCGGCGGGGCGCCGGCACCCGCGACGCCGGCCCAGAAGGTGCCGGCCCGGCGGGTGCCGGCCCGGCGGGTGCCGGCTCAGGCGGCGTCGGCCGCGGTGGAACCGGTGTCCGGCTGCGGGGCGTCGTGGGCGCCCAGCGGGTGCGTGCGGTAGTACTCGGCCAGCCGCCGCATGCCCTCCTCGATCGTCACGGCCGGCGACCAGTCGAGCACCTCGCGGGTGGTCTGCTGGTCGAACCAGTGCGCCGTGGACAACTGCTCGGCCAGGAACGCCGTCATCGGCGGCTCGTCGGCCCCCGGCCGCAGCGCCCAGAGCTTCTCGATGAGCTTCCCGGCGACGCGGGCCACCGCACCGGGGACCCGCCGGGTGGGCGGCTGCACGCCCGCCGCGCGGCAGAACCCGGAGATCAGCTCGCCCACGGTGCGCGGCTGGCCGTTCGTCACCACGAGCGCCTGCCCGTGCGACCACTCGATGCGCTCCAGCGCCCGCACGATCGCCTCGGCGGCGTTGTCGATGTAGGTGGTGTCGATCAGCGCCGCGCCGTGGTCCAGCAGCGGCATCCGGCCCCGGCCGGCGCGGTCCACCACGCGCTCGACCAGCTGGGTGTCGCCGGGGCCCCACACGATGTGGGGGCGCACGGCCGTGACCCGCAGTCCCCGGCCGTCCGCCTCGAGCGCGAGCAGCTCCGCGGCGGCCTTGGACCGGGCGTAGTCGCCGCGGGCGTGCACGGGGTCGGCCGGGCGGGCGGGCTCGCCCACGATCGACACCCCCGTGTGGGCGACCGAGGGGGAGGAGACGAACACCACGTTGTCCACGCCCGCGCGCCGGGCCGTCTCCAGCAGCACCCGGGTGCCCGTGACGTTGGTCAGCACGAACTCGTCCCAGTCCCCGGCGAAGGAGACCTTCGCGGCGAGGTGGACGACGTCGTCGACGCCCTCCAGCGCGCGGGCCACGGCCTCCGGGTCGGTCACGGAGCCCAGCACCTCCTGCACGCCGGGCTGGTCGGCCAGGTCGGCGTGCCGGCGCTGCAGCAGCCGCACCGTCCAGTTCCGGCTCCGGAGCAGGCGCGCCACGTGCTCCCCGAGCATCCCGGAGGCGCCGGTGACGAGCACCGTGCGGCCGCGCCCCTCCAGCTCCCGGGGTCCGCGGTCCGCCTCGTGGCTGCCGGTGCCGGCCGGCGGGGCGCCCTCCGCCACGGTGGCGTCGTAGGCGGGGACCTTCTCGTCGTGCGGGCCGTCCTTGCGGTGCTTGCCGTTCACGGGTTCCTGATCCTTCCTCCGGCCAGGGCGGCGTCGGCCCACCCGGCCAGCAGGGCTCGGTCGATCTTGGAGTTGTGCCGGATGTCGGTGGGGTGCTCGGGGAGCACGAGGACGGCCGCGAGGTCCATGCCGGTCGCCTCCCGCACGGCGTCGCGCACGGCGCCGGTCAGCAGGGGATCGGCGGGGCCGGGCCGCGGGGCCGGCGGCACGGTCTCCGCGACCGCCACGGGCACCTGGGCACCGGCCGGGCCCACGCCGACCACGGCGACGCGGCCCACCCCCGGCACGGCCTGGGCCGCGTGCTCGGCCGCGACCGGGGTGAGCACGCCCCCGGCGGCGACGATCACGTGCGCCAGCCGGCCCTCCACCCACAGCCGGCCGGCGGCGTCGACGTGCCCCACGTCCCCGGTGCGGTGCCAGCCGGGCAGCTGGGTGCTCAGGTGCTCCGTGGCCCACAGCCGGTCGTAGCGGTCCTTGACGTGCGGGGCGCGGGCGACGATCTCGCCGGTGGTCCCGGCCGCGGTGGTGATCTCGTCGCCGGGCACGCCGTCCGGGCCCAGGGCGGTGACGCCGAGCTCGGTCCCGTGCACGGCAGTGCCCACGCACACGCCGTTGCCGGCGCCGGCCACCGGGGAGCCCTCCGCGGCGGTGCCGTCCCGGCGCGCCTGTCGGATGGTGCCGAGCGTGACGTCGGTGAGGGGCAGCCCCTCGGTCATGCCGTAGGGCGTGTGCAGCGTCGCGGCCGGCACCAGCTCCTGGAACCGCTCCAGCAGCGCCTCCGGCAGCGGCGCCCCGGCCGAGAGCACCAGCTCCACGCGGCCCAGCGCCAGGCGCTGGCCCTCGTCGAGCTCGTGGGCGGTGGCCAGGACGTTGGTGATCGCGGCCGGGGACAGGAACACCGCGGTCGCCCGGATCGCGGAGGCGGCGTCCGCCAGGGCGCGGGCCGTGAGGGTCTTCGGTGCCGTGACGTCCATGTCCGGGGTCGCCGAGGTCGTGCCCATGGCGGGCCCGAGCAGGGCGAACGGCGCGAAGCCGGCCACGAGCCCGGTGCCGGCGGACAGGCCGTAGGTGCCGCGCACGGCGTCCCGCATCGCGGAGAGCTGCCGGTGGGTGTAGACCACGCCCTTGGCCGGCCCGGTGGACCCGGAGGTGAACAGCACCACGGCGTCCGCCTCGGGCCCGGGGCGGGCAGCTCCGGGTGCGGCGCGGACTCCAGCAGGCCGGGGACGTCGTGGGCCACGCCGAGGGCGCGGCGGGAGACCGGGTCGAGGCGCTCCAGGGAGATCCGGGTGCCCGGCCAGCCCAGTGCCCGTCCGGCGACCAGGGCCTTGCGGATGCCCACCAGCCAGTCGGGCCCCGCGCCCTTGAGCGCCCGGGTCAGCCCCTTCGGGCCCAGCCCGGTGTCCGCGACGACGACGACGGCGCCGACGCGCAGGCACGCGTAGAGCAGCGCGGTGAGGTCCGAGCCCGGCGGGACCATGAGGTTCACGCGGTCCCCGGGGCGCACCCCGATGCCGGCCAGGCCGGCGGCGAGGCGGTCGACCCGGTCGGCCAGCTCCGCCCAGCTGAGGCTGGCCCGCACCGGGGCCGCGGCCGCCCGCGGGCCCGCGGCCTCGGCGCCGCGGGCCATGTCGACCACGGCGAGGCCGAGGTCCGTGCGGCGCTGCTCGAGCTCCGCGTGGAACGGCACGTGGGCGCCCCGGGCCGTGGCGCGGCGCTGCACGTGCAGCTCGCGCCGGGTGGGGCCGGGCCCGAAGCGGTCGGCGAGCCAGGCCATCAGCGGGCCCGCGATGTCCCGGGCCTCGGGCAGCAGGTGCTGGGCGCCCTCGTAGCGGTGCACGTCGGCGTGCGGCAGCCGCCGCATGAGGTCCTGCAGGTAGCGCTCCTGGAACACGGGGTCCCCGGTGCCCCACAGGAGCAGGGCGGGGACGTCCATCCCGGCCACACCGGCGGCGATCTGCTCGAAGCGCGCGTGGGAGGGGTGGTCGGCGGGCACGGGGATGTCGGCCACGAAGTGCCGGATCGCCTCGCGCCGGGCGCTCGTGGCGTACGGGGCCCGGTAGGCCGTCCGGACGTCCGCGGGCAGGGACGGGTCCGCCAGCGCCAGCGCGACGTCGAGGAAGGCCGTGGTGCGCTCGGTGAGCAGCCCGTGGGCGGCCGGGGCCAGGGCCAGGCGCAGGGAGGCGGGGATCTCCTCGGCGCCGTCGTGGTGGACGGCGGTGTTGGTGAGCACCACGCCGCGGTGCACGCCCGGGTGCTCCAGCGCCCAGCCCGAGGAGATCAGTCCGCCCCAGTCGTGGGCGAGGGTCACCACGGGCGTGGTGGCGTCGTCGAGGCCGAGCTCGGCGGTGAGGTCGGACAGGTCCCGCACCCGGTCGTCCAGGCGGCGGAAGAGCCCGGTGCGCTCGGAGAAGCCCATGTCGAGCTGGTCCACGGCCACGACCCGCCACGGGTTGGCGGGGTCGACACCGGCGGCCAGCACGTCGCGCCACAGGTAGGACCAGGTCGGGTTGCCGTGCACGGCGAGCACCGTGCCGCGCGGGGTCAGCCCGGCCGCCTCCAGCGAGGCCGCGTTGTCCAGCAGGTGCCAGCGGCGGCGACGTCCGGGCACGGGCTCCACGGGCGCGGTGGAGGCGACCGTGACCGTGCGGGACCAGGCCGGGTCCACCCCGGGCAGCGGCACCTCCGTCATGGGCAGCCGTGCCGCGTCCGGCCCGTCGTGCTGGGAGGTCGTGGACGGTCGTCTGCGTGCCATGGGCGTGGGGCTCCTCGTCGGGTGCGGGCGTGCGGGGTCGGTCGGGCGGCGCTCAGCGCCGGGGAGTCACCAGTCGATCTCCATGTACGTCGCGTTGAGCCCGGAGCCGACGCCCAGCAGCAGGACCCGGTCGTCCTGCTCGAGCCGCTCGGCCTCGAGGGCGAGGGTCATGGGCAGGGCCGCGGCCGCGACGTTGCCCCAGAAGGGGAAGGTCAGCGGGAACCGCTCCGGGGCGATCCCGACGTCCTGGAACAGCTTGTTGGTGTGGGACATGGAGACCTGGTGGCCGATGTAGCGGTCCATCGTCGACCACTCCCAGCCGTCCTGGTGCGCGTCGTGCCAGGCGTCGGCGAGCAGTCCCACGCCGTGCTTGAGCAGGCCCGTGGCGTCGGTGTACATGCCGTCGAAGCCGCCGATGCACAACCCGTGGTGCTCGGTCGCGGAGCGTGTCACGGACCCCGCGATGCGGTGGCCCTCCGGGTGCCGCTCGGCCGGGCCGACCACGGCGGCGGCGGCCCCGCAGCCGAGGGTCAGGGTGGCGAACTCCCGCACCACGTCCGCGCGGGTCACGTCCGGGCCCTGCAGCCGCTCGTACGTCTCGCGGTGCCAGGGGGTCGGGTCCTCGCCGGCGACGACGACGGCGTAGTCGATCGCGCCCGAGTCGATCATCGTGGAGGCGATCGTGAGCCCGTTGACGAAGCCCAGGCACGCGTTGGTCACGTCGAAGTTCAGCGCGGAGGGCGCCAGCCCGAGCCGGTGGTGCACGGACACCGAGACCGCCGGCTCGTAGCCGTCGCGGGTCACCGAGGCGTTGATCAGCAGCCCCACCTGCTCCGGGCGGACCCCCGCCCGGGCCAGGGCCGCCTCGCCCGCCTCCACGGCGCCGTCGGTGAAGTGGCGCCCCGGCGACCACACGCGCCGCTCGTTGACGCCCGCGAGGCGCTGCAGCAGCCCCTTCGGCATCTTCAGCCGCGCGAACGTGTCCTCCAGGACCTCGTCGGCGTGGGACGAGGGCACCACCTCGTCGGCCTCGACCTTCGTGATGGCCAGGAGCGCGGCGTTCTGGTGACGGATCGAGGAATTACCGGTCAAGGTCTCTGGCTTTCGTTAGGGGCTCGCCGACGCCCCGCTCCGGCGCCCGGCAGGCGCGGTCACGGGTCGGCAGGTCGTGCTGGTCGCGGTCAGTCTACCGGCCGGTCGGCGGCGCGGTGCCCGGGCCCCGCCGTTTCTCTGCAGGCTTAGCTTTTCCGTCCGGCCCGGCCCCTGCCCGCACCGCGCCGCCGCGCCGGGACGCGCCCGAGTACAGTGGGGGCGACCCCCGAACCCTCAGCCCAGGAGACCGGCCGCCCGTGCACCTGAAGACCCTGACCGTGCGCGGGTTCAAGTCGTTCGCCTCGGCCACCACCTTCGAGTTCGAGCCCGGGGTCACCGCCGTCGTCGGGCCCAACGGCTCGGGGAAGTCCAACGTGGTGGACGCCCTCTCGTGGGTCATGGGGGAGCAGGGCGCCAAGTCGCTGCGCGGCGGGAAGATGGAGGACGTCATCTTCGCGGGCACGGCCGGGCGGGCCCCGCTCGGCCGCGCCCACGTGGCCCTGACGATCGACAACGCCGACGGCGCCCTGCCGATCGAGTACTCCGAGGTCACGATCTCGCGCACGCTCTTCCGCTCCGGCGGCTCCGAGTACGCGATCAACGGCCGGGCCTGCCGGCTGCTGGACATCCAGGAGCTGCTCTCCGACTCCGGGCTCGGCCGCGAGATGCACGTCATCGTGGGCCAGGGCCAGCTCGACCGAATCCTGCACGCCACGCCCGAGGAGCGCCGCGGGTTCGTCGAGGAGGCCTCCGGGATCCTCAAGCACCGCCGCCGCAAGGAGCGCACGCTGCGCAAGCTGGAGGCCATGCAGGCGAACCTCGACCGGCTCGAGGACCTCACCGCCGAGATCCGCCGCCAGCTGACCCCGCTGGGGCGGCAGGCCCGGGTGGCCCGCCGCGCCCAGCGGATCCAGCACGACGTCCGCGACGCCCGGGCCCGGCTGCTGGCCGACGACCTCGTCCGGGCCCGCACCTCGCTCGCGGTCGACGAGGACCTGGAGCGCCGGCTGCGCGCCGAGCGCGCGCAGGCGGAGCAGGACCTCGACGCCGGGCGCGCCCGGCAGGCCGATGTCGGGGCCCGCGCCGCACGCGCGACACCGGCGCTCAACGCGGCCCGGGACACGTGGTACCAGCTCACCGCGGTGCAGGAGCGCTACCGGTCGCTGGCCTCCCTGGCCGCCGAACGGCGCCGGCTGCTGGGCCCGGCCGCCGAGCCCGCCGAGCCGGCCCGGGACCCGGACCGGCTCGCCGCGCAGGCGCCCGCACCCGGGCGGAGCAGGACCTGCTGCTCGAGCAGGTCGAGGACGCCACGGACGGGCTCGCCGCGGCCATCGAGGACCGGGAGGCCGCCGAGGCCGCCGCCCGGGCCCAGGACGCCGTGGTCACCGGGCTGCTCCGGGCGGCCGCCGACCGGCGCGAGGGCCTGGCCCGGCTGACGGGCGCCGTGGCGGCGGCCCGCTCCCGGGTGGAGGCGGCCGAGAACGAGCTCGCCCGCCTGCACACCACCCGCGCCGAGGCCGGGGAGCGGCGGGAACGGGCCGGCGCGGAGGCCGACAGCCTCGCGGCGGCGCCCGCGAGGCGGCCGGGGCCGCCGACCGTGCCCGCGCCGAGCACGAGGCGGCG
>NZ_MKJW01000145.1:0-11715 GCF_001942375.1 Kocuria sp. CNJ-770 | reverse complement strand
GTGACCGCTGCACCGTGGCCCGTCACCCCCGCCCCCGCCCCCGAGCCGACCCCTGAGCCGACTCCCGAGCCGACCGTCCGCCCACCCGACCGCCCGTCCCCCGAGCAGACGGAGGAGCCCACCGAGGAGAGCACGGAGGAGCCCGCCGAGGAGAGCACGGAAGAACCGGCCGAAGAACCGGCTGAGGAGCCCGGGGCGGACAGCGCCGAGGAGGACCGGTCCGACGCCGAGGAGCGGGCGGACGAGCGCACCCGTGGGCAGGCCGGACGCGCGGACGAGCGCGCCCGCGAAGACGGATGACCCGGGCCCGGTCCGCGCTCAGACGGAGATCAGCGGCGACAGCGAGCCCGCCGCCCGCGCCGCGCCCTTGAGCCCCACGAGCTCGAGCCAGTTGCCGAGCATCTGGTAGCCGCCCTCGGTGAGGACCGACTCGGGGTGGAACTGCAGTCCGTGCAGCGGCGCGCTCCGGTGCCGCAGGCCCATGATGACCCCGTTGGGGGTGCGCGCCGTGACCTCCAGGACCTCGGGGACCGACTGGTCGACCACGGCGAGGGAGTGGTAGCGCGTCGCGGTGAACGGGCTGGGCACTCCGCCGAAGACGCTCGACCCGTTGTGCTCCACGCGGGACGTCTTCCCGTGCATGAGCTCCTCCGCGTGGGTGACGGTCCCGCCGTAGGCCTCCGCGAGCGCCTGGTGGCCGAGGCAGACGCCCAGCAGCGGCTGCCCGGTCCGCTCGGCATTGCGGATCAGGGGGGTGCACACCCCGGCGTCGGCGGGTGCGCCGGGGCCCGGGGAGAGCAGGACGCCGTGGTGCTCACCCGCGAGGGCGCACGCGGCGGCCTCGTCCAGGTCGTCGTTGCGGATCACCGTGGTGCGGGCGCCGAGCTGCTCGAGGTAGCCGACCAGGGTGTAGACGAAGCTGTCGTAGTTGTCCACGACGAGGATCTTGACGGTCACGGGATCTCCTGGGAGTGGGGTGCCGGATCGGCACGTGCGCCCGTCCAGCTTACGCGCCCGCGGTGGGGTGCGCACCGGACGGCTAGACTGGGCCACTGGACCCCCCGCCGTGAACGCGGCCCGCTTGGTGACCAGGAGGATCAGTGCCCGAGTCGAAGAACCGCCGCAAGAAGCCCGCCCGCCGGCCGGGAGGGTCCGGCCGGACGGCACCGGCCGCCGGCCCGCAGGTCGACGAGGAGCTCGCACGGCTGGCGGCTGAGGGACTGCCCGGAGGGTCCACCGCCTACGACCCGGACGCGACCGCCGCCGCGGTGGCGCAGGAGCTGACCGAGCGCTCCCGGCACGGCTCCCCGGAGAGCCACGCCCCCACCCCCACCTGGTACAAGGCCGTCATGCTGGGGCTGCTCGTCGTCGGGCTGCTGTGGCTGATCGTCTACTACCTCTTCCAGGGCGCCTACCCCGTGCCGGGGATCGGGACGTGGAACATCGCCGTGGGCCTGGGCCTGATGATGGCCGGCCTGATCATGACCACGAAGTGGCGCTGACGGCGGCCCGGACCGCCTGACGGGCGGTGCGCGGTCCGCCGCGCCTGCTGAGAGAATGGGGGCGGATCCCGACGACCACGGAGGAAACGTGTCCCATTCCAGCACCGACCCGGAGGAGCCGCGCGACCGGCCGCCGCGACCGCTCGAGGACGAGATCGCCGCGTCCCGGCCCCGGCGCGGCGGGCGGATCAATCCCGCCACGTTCGAGGTGCGGCTGCGCCGGTGGGCGCTGCTGCTGCTGATCACCGTCCCGGCCGTCGGTCGTGCGGACCCAGGGGCCCCGCGGCTGCCGGGTCAGGCGTCGGCAGTGATGGCGTCCTGGCCCTCGACGGTCTCCTCGGGGTCGTCCTGCGGGGCCGTGAAGGCCACGTCGAGGGTGATCGTCACCTTGTCGGAGACGAGCACCCCGCCGGCCTCCATGGCGGCGTTCCAGGTGATGCCGAAGTCCTTGCGGGAGATGGTGGTCTCGGCGGAGAAGCCGGCCCGGGTCACGCCGAAGGCGTCCACGACCACGCCGTTGAACTCGGTGGCGAGCTCCACGGTGCGGGTGACGTCCTTGATGGTCAGCTCGCCGGTGATGGTGCCCTCCTCGCCGTCGAAGGCCACGGCCGTCGAGCGGAAGGTCATCGTGGGGTGCTGCTCGACGTCGAAGAAGTCGGCGCTGCGGACGTGGCCGTCGCGGTCGGCGTTCTTCGTGTCGATGGAGGCCATCTGCACGGTGGCCGTCAGCGTCGAGTCCTCGACCGGGTCGGCGACCCGGAGCTGGGCGTCGACCTCGCCGAAGGTGCCGCGGACCTTCGAGATGCCGGCGTGGCGGACCGTGAAGGCGACCTCCGAGTGGGCGGGGTCGAAGGTCCAGGAGCCGGGGACGAGGGCGGTGAGCTGGGACATGGTGTTCTCCTCGGGATGTGGATCGAGCAGGTGGTTGCTTCGTCAACTACTCTACGAACCCCATGATGATGTGTCAACAACCTAGAAGGATCTTTTCCGGCCCGGGGGCCTGTCGGTGCGGAGGTGCACGCGGGGGCTGAGCGCCCCCGGCTCAGTCCCGGGGGTCGAGGGCGGAGCGGTCGCTGAGCCCGTGGAAACGCCGGCGGTGGTACACGAGCGGGGCGCCCGTGCCCTCGTCCCCGAGGACGTCGACCACCGCGGCGTTGAACACCAGGGCGGGGCCGGCCTTGATCCGGGCCAGTGGGACCGCGCGCAGGACGCGGCCCACGCCGAGCAGCCGCGGCTCCCCGGTCGCCAGGTACTCCCACGGCATGTCCGGCCCGAAGCGCGGGGCCCCCGAGACGGCGAAGGACCGGGCGAGGCCCAGGTTCTCCGCGTCCAGCAGGTGCACCAGGAAGGAGTCCGCCTCGGCCAGCAGCGCCGCCGAGCCCTGCCGGGCCTGCAGCGAGAAGCCGAGGATGGGCGGGACGGCCGACACGGAGGACACCGAGGACGCGGTCAGCCCCACGGGTCCGTCGGGACCCCGGGCGGTGATGATGGCGACCCCTGCGGGATGGTCTGCGAACACCGCCTTGAACGCGTCCCCCACGTGGTCCAGGTCCGGGAGGTGGTCGGCGGGCACCTCCAGGTCGGCGACCACCGCGGCCGCGTGCTCGGCCGGCGTCCCGGAGGGCGGGACCGCGCTGAGCCGGGGCTCCTCCGCGGACGAGGCCGGGCTCGCCCCGGTCGGCGCGGAGCCGCCGGACGCCCCGCCGGTTCCGCGTTCGTGGTGCTGAGCCGCCATGAGGATCCTTCCGTGGGGTGCGGTGGGAACGGTGCCGCCGGACACGGCGCCACCCGTCCACGCTACGACCTCAACCGGAGCGGGCGTCGAAGCATTCCGCCGGTGACGCATCGAGGACTTCTGACGTCACAGACTTGCGCGATGCCCGATTCTGTGCCGCGGCACGGTGCTCACCGGGTCAGCCCCCGATAGCCGCGGGCGAAGTGCACCAGCGGATCGTCCGCCTGCGCCTCCCGCACCCCCCGGCCCATCGCCGTGACCTCCCCCACCACGAGCCGGTGCGTCGCCGCGGTGTGCACCGCCACGGTGGCGAGCTCGAACCACGCGAGGGCTCCGTCCAGCACCGCCGCCCCCGAGCCCGGAGCGCGGCGGAAGGGCACCCGGTCCAGCAGGCCCTCCACGGGGTTGCCCGGGCTCGCGAGCCAGTTCGCCACGCCCTCCTGGTCCCGGCGCAGCACGGAGAGGGTCCACGCCCCGGCCGACTCCACCGCGTCGCAGATCCGGCCCTCCTCGAACAGGCTCACCAGCATGGTGGGCGGGTCGTAGGACACGTCGAGGAAGCCGGTCACGGTCGCGGCGACATCGTGCCGCCGGTGCCGGGCGGCCACGACCGCGACCCCGGAGGCGATGTCCGCGGCGAGCAGCCGGTAGGCGCCGGCGTCCTCCTCGTCCACGGCCGCCGGGTCGATCAGGTGGGCCGGTGCGGCGTCGGGGAGCTCCATCCCGTCAGTGTGGCACGGCGCTCACCGTCCGGGGACGGCACGCCCCGTCATCCGCAGGGTGAGGTTGAGCCGCCCTCCCTTCATGCCCAGCTCCGGGGCGGCCGTGCCCGGAAGGATCCGCGGCACCCCGTGGAACGCGTAGCGGGAGGGGCCGCCGAAGACGAACAGGTCGCCGCTGCGCAGCTCCACGTCCCGGTACGGGGCCGCGCGGGTCTGCGGATTCCCGAACCGGAAGACGCAGGCGTCCCCGAGGGACAGGGACACGATCGGGGCGGCGGAGAACTCGTCCCTGTCCTGGTGCATGCCCATCCGGGCCGTGGCGTCGTAGAAGTTGAGCAGGGCCGTGTCCGGCCGGTAGTCCCGGGCCTCCGCGCTGTCCTCGCCGCAGGCCTCCGCCACGGCGCGGCGGCCCAGCTCCGCCAGCCACCCCGGCATGTCCGGGGCCCGCTTGTGCTCGCCTGTGCGCAGGTACCGGTAGGGCGCCCAGTCCCAGCCCAGCGTGGTCGAGCGCACCGACATCCGGCCGCCCCCGGGCAGGACCGCGTGGCGCAGGGGGACCGGGCCGGTGGCCCACTCCCGGCACCGCAGCACCAGCTCCCGCTGCCGGGCGAGGTCCAGCCAGCCCGGCACGTGCACGGCTCCCGGCGCGATCTCGGCGCGCTCCCGCGGCAGCTCGAAGAGCTCCGGCACCCCGAAGGGGGTCGAGGGATCGGTCATGGTGCCGAGCGTAGCCCGGGCCGCCGACAGCCACGGCGGCTGGTGCCCGCCCGCCCTGGGCCGCCTGTGCTCCCCGCCACGGCGCCGTCTTGCGGACAGGAGTAGCGTGGAGGGCCTCCCCGACTCCTGTGAAAGGTCCGCTGTGCCCCTGCCGCTGTCCGTCATCGACTTCGCCACCGTCCGCCAGGGCGCCTCCGTCGGTGAGAGCTTCGCCGACTCCGTCCGCCTGGCCCAGCACGCCGAGCGGCGGGGCTACCGGCGCGTCTGGTACTCGGAGCACCACAACATGCCCACGATCGCGTCCTCGGCCCCGGCCGTGCTGATCGCCCACGTCGCGGCGCACACGTCCACGATCCGCCTCGGCTCCGGCGGAGTGATGCTCCCCAACCACTCCCCCCTGGTCGTCGCCGAGCAGTTCGGCACCCTCGCCGAGCTGCACCCGGGGCGGATCGACCTGGGCCTGGGCCGGGCGCCGGGCACGGACCTGCGCACCGTGCGGGCCATGCGCCGGGACCCCTCCGCCGCCGAGCAGTTCCCGCAGGACGTGCGCGAGCTCCAGGGCTACCTGAGCGGCCGCTCCCTCGTGCCGGGGGTCAGCGCCGTCCCCGGCGCCGGGACGAACGTGCCGCTGACGATCCTCGGCTCCTCGCTGTTCGGCGCGCAGCTCGCCGCGGCGTACGGGCTGCCCTACGCCTTCGCCTCGCACTTCGCCCCGGACGCCCTCGCGGACGCGGTGGCCGCCTACCGGGCCCGGTTCCAGCCCTCGGAGCAGCTCGCCGAGCCGTACGTCATCGCGGCCGTCAACGTCATCGCCTCGGACAGCGCCGACGACGCCGCCGCGCAGCTGGAGACCGCTCGGCGAGAGCGGGTGCGGGCCATGGTGGGCCGTGACCGCACGCTGAGCGAGGCGGAGCTGGACATGGTGATGGACAGCCCTGCCGGGCAGCAGATCCTGCACATGCTCCACTGGTCCGTGGCCGGCACCGGCGCCGAGGTGCGGAGCTACCTCGAGGCTTCGCCGGGGCGGCCGACGCCGACGAGCTGATGATCGCCCCCGCCTCTCCCGGCCGGGAGCAGGTGCTGCGCTCACTGGAGATCCTCGCGGAGGCCTGGGACGGCAGCGCCCGTCACATTGCGGACGAGCGGCCGGGCACGGGCGCGCGACGGTAGCTTGAGGGAACGGCCCGGTCCTCAGGACCGGGCCCGGCACCGTGCCACTCCCCCCCCTCGAAAGGTCCCCACATGCGCGCACTCCCCGCCCGACGCACCGCCAGCACCCTGGCCGCGGCCCTCGCCCTCGCCGGCGTCGGCGCCTCTCCCGCCGCGGCGTCCCCGCGCACGGTCGACGTCGTCAATCTCGGCGACTCCTACTCCGCGGCCTTCGGCACGGGCGGCCTGCAGGAGGTCGAGGGCCTGCCCGGGTGCTACCAGGGCACCGGGGAGGACCACATCGACAAGCTGGCGAGCCGGCCGCGCGTGGACGTGGCCCTGGACGCGGCGTGCGCGGGGTTCACCACCACGCAGGTGCGGGGGATCGTCTCCGTGCCGCTCGTGGCGGACGCCCTCGCCGAGGCGGAGCTGGTGACGCTCACCATGGGCGGCAACGACATCCACTGGGGCGACTTCATCCGGGCCTGCAGCGCTCCGGCCGAGGCGGTCGCCGGGCCGGTCGCGTGCGACGTCATGCTCGCCCAGGCCCCGCGGCTGATCGCCGCCGCGGCGGCCTCCGCGGCCGCCACCGTGGACGCGATCGACGAGGAGACGGACGGACGCGTGGTCGTGCTGGGCTATCCGCACCTCCTCGACGAGCGGCAGGACAGCGCGCTCGTCTCCGCGGAGCGCGCCGCCCAGCTCAACGCCTGGACGGACGAGCTCAACGCCGCCCTCGCCGCGCGGGTCGAGGCCGAGGGCGCCGTCTTCGTGGACGTCACCGACCGCTTCCGCGGCCACGGGGTCGGGTCGGAGGACCCGTGGATCCTCGTCGACCCCGGGAGCTCCCACAACCTGCACCCGACCGAGCAGGGGTACCTGTCGGGCTACTACCCCGGTCTGATGAGCCAGGTCGCCCGGGCCCGCTGACGGGTCTGCCGACCACGACGAGGCCCCGGATCAGCGATCCGGGGCCCTCGTCGTGGTGCCGGGGCACCACACCGGCCGCGCTGCGGCCGGTCACGCCTCAGGCGTTCTTGGTCTCGTCCTTGACGGACTGCGCCGAGCCCTGGGCGGAGGACCTCAGCTGCTGCGCCTCGTCCTGGCCCTGCGACTTGACCTCTTGCGCGCCGGAGCTGGCGGTCTCCTTGACGGACCGCGCCGCGTCCTTGGCCGGCTCCTTGAGGTCCTGGGCCACCTCCTGGGCCGCGTCCTTGGCGGACTCGACCGCGTGCTGGGCGTGGGGCTGGACCCGGTCCGCCGCACCGGCGACGAGCTCCTGCTCCTTCTGCGTGGAGGGCAGCAGGGAGCCGACGAGCCAGCCCGCGCCGAGGGCGATCAGACCGGCGGCCAGCGGGTTGCCTCGGGTCTTGGCCTTGGCGGTGGCGGGGGCGTGCTGCACGCCCTCCCGCAGGTCACCGGCACGCTCCTGCACGCCGTCCCGGAGATCGCCCGCACGGTCCTGCACGCCCTCCTTGAGGTGGCGGCCGTGGTCGGAGGCGTCGTCGGAGGCTCCCATGACGCGCTCGCGCACGCCCTGCATCTTGCCGCGGACCTTGTCCTTCTGGCGGTCCACGACGCGCTCGGGGGTCACCTTCTCGGCGACGGCGTCGACGTCGGAGCCGAGTCGAGCGCGCGTGGCTTCGATGTCGGCACGGATCTGTTCGGGGTTCTGCTGGCTCATCGGGTCTCCTTCTTGGAAGGCTTCACTGTCTCCGGGATCTCGGTGACGGTCTCGCGGGTCAGGGGCAGGGGGTCCTGGGCGGCCTCCGCCATCTCCTGCTTGCCCTCGTTGAGGTTCTTCTTGCCCAGGGCTGCGAGGATGCCGGCGATGACGGCCCAGACGACCGCCACGATGACGGCGGACCAGGTCAGGCCGACCAGGTTGCCCAGGCCCCACATGAGGGCGATGGACAGGAACAGCAGGACGAAGTGACCGGCCACGCCGGCCCCGGCGAGCATGCCGGCGCCCTTGCCTGTGTCCTTGGCGGACTGCTTGGCCTCCTGCACGGCCTGGGTCTCTCAGCCTTGGCGAGGGCGATCTCCTGCTGGATGAGGGTGGAGAGGTTGGTGCTCAGCGACTTGAACATCTCGCCGAGCGACTCGTGCTCCGCCCTGTTCTCGGCGTCGGAAGGGGGAATGGGATGGCTCATCGACGGTCGCCCTCCTGATCGGGGTAGACGGTGCCCGGCACGCGGTCGGTGTAGGTGCGGGCGGCCTCGCCCTGCTCGTCGGAGCGGTAGGCGTAGGGGTCGCCCGGGGTGTAGCCCGAGGTCTCGGTGGCGGTGAGGTTCCGGTCGTAGGCCTGGTCGTAGACGGCTCCGGTCCCGACGCCGCCCGTGGTGCCCTGGTTGGAACCACCGCCCTGCTGCCCGCCGACGCCGAAGTACTCCTTGGCGCCCTGGCGGTCAGTGGGGACCTCGTCGCTGTCCTTCACGCCGCGGGTGGTGCGGCCGGCGAGCAGGCCGATGCCGGCGGCCACGGCCAGGAAGGTGCCCGGACGGCGGGCCGCGAAGCGCCGGACGTCCTCGAGCAGGTCCTTGGCGTCCTTGTTCTCCAGGGAGGAGGCGAAGGAGTCGACCCGGCCGGACACGCTGCCCAGCAGACCGGTCACGTAGTCGGACTCGGGCTTCTCGCCCCGGGAGAGCGCGTTGATCTCGTCGCTGACGGAGCGCACGGTGGAGGCGATGCGTTCCTGCTGGGGCTTCACCTGGTCCTTGAGCTCGCTCCGGAGCTGACCCATCAGGTCCTGGGCCTGGTGGGTGGCCTCCTCCTTGACGGCCACGGCCTGGTCCTTGGCCGTCTCCTTGACGCGCTGGCCGGAATCGGCCGCCTCGTTCTTGAGCTGCTGCGCCTCGGCCTTGCCCTGCTCCGCCGCGACGTCCTTCTTGGACGTGGTGCCGGTGTCGGCCGCGTGGCTCGCCGAAGGGTCATAGGGGTTCGTGGTCATGATTCCGCCTTTCTACAGCACTTGATAAGTTCGCTGAGTATGCGAGCTGTGCCCAGAGTATGTCGTGGACCCGGTCTCGCCAAGCACTTCCCCCGGGTGGCGCGACGTCGGCCGCGACCCGGGAGAACAGGTCTCACGGCGACGGGCTGCCGCCGTTGACGTTGAGCGTCTCGCCGATCACGTAGCTGGACTCGGGGGAGGCCAGGAACACGTACGCCGGGGCCAGTTCGGTCGGCTGGCCGGCGCGGCCGAGGGGGGTCGACTGCCCGAACTCCGGGAGGGCCTCCTTCGGCTGCCCGTCGGAGACCTGCAGCGGCGTCCAGAACGGGCCGGGCGCCACGGCATTGACCCGGATCCCCTTGGGCGCCAGCTGCTGGCCGAGGCCCTTCGTGAAGTTGTTGATCGCCGCCTTCGTCGAGGCGTAGTCGAGCAGGTCCGGCGAGGGCTGGTAGGCCTGGATCGACGTCGTGTTGATGATCGAGGCCCCGGCGGGCAGATGCCGCAGCGCGGCCTTGGTGATTCGGAACATCGCCAGGATGTTCACCGTGAAGGTGTCGGTCAGCTGGTCGTCGCTCAGGTCCTCGAGGCTCTCGACGGCAACCTGCTTGCCGGCGTTGTTGACGAGGACGTCCAGTCCGCCGAGTCCGTTCACGGCGTTCTCGACGAGGGCCTCGCAGAAGCCTTGTCCGTCAGGTCGCCGGGCAGGAGGACGGCCGTGCGGCCGGCCTTCTCGATGATGCCCTTCACGACCTGCGCGTCGGGCTCCTCGTCGGGCAGGTAGTTCAGGGCGACATCGGCACCCTCCTTCGCGAAGGCGATGGCCACCGCCGCTCCGATGCCGGAGTCCGCACCGGTGATCAGGGCCTTCCGGCCCACGAGCCGGCCGGTGCCGCGGTAGGAGAACTCGCCGCGATCGGTCTTCGGCTCGAGCTCCACGTCCAGGCCCGGCTCGGGCTGGTCCTGCTCGGGCGGCGAGAGAACGGGATAGCGGGTCACCGGGTTCTGCAGGGTGAGCTGATCCGTCGACTCCTGGTGGGCGTCCTCGGGACCGCCGTTGCTGGTCTCACTCATGTCCGCTCCTTTCGTCGTGCACTCGTGTTACATCAGCATACTGAGTAATCGCGCACAACGACAGTGGTTCACTCTCCGAGAACACGGCGGCCCGCCACCCGGGTCGCGATCTCGTACGGTTCCCGCCGGGTCGTTCAGTCGGCGAACCGCCGCAGGAAGGCGCGCAGGGCGTCGTCGAACGCGGCGGGCTGCTCGAGGTTCGGCGTGTGGCCGGCCCCGTCGATGACCACGAGGTCCGCGTCCGGGGCCAGGTCCGCCATCCGACGGCCCGCCCCGCCGTCGAAGACGTCGTCCGCGCCCACCACGACGAGCACCGGGATCCGGACGCCGCGCAGCACGTCGCTGAGGTCCTGGCGCTCGGCACGCCCGCGCATCGCCGCGGCCGCCCCCTTGGCGGGCGCGTTCCGGAGCATCGCGAGCACCTCCGCCGCCACCCCGGGGCACGACTCCACCGTCGCGTCGGCGACCATCCGGCCGAGCACGCTGCGCCCGTAGGTCTCCATGCCGCCGGCCAGGATGGCGTCGGCCGTGCTGTGCCGGCGCCGCCTGCCGTCGCGGTCCTCCGCCTCGGGCACGGTGTCGACGACGACGAGGCCGCGGACTCGTCCCGGATGCCGCCGGACCAGCTCCATGGCGATCTGCCCGGACATCGAGAAGCCGACCACCACCGCGGCGGGAACCCCGAGCTGGTCGAGCAGGCCGGCGACGTCGTCGGCGAACTCCTCCGTGTAGACGATCCCCTCCGTGATCCCGGACTCGCCGAAGCCGCGCAGGTCCGGGGCGACCACCCGCCAGCCGAGCTCGGAGAACACCTCGACCTGGCGCGCCCACATGCTCCGGTCGTAGGCGTGTCCGTGCAGCAGGAGCAGCACGGGGCCCTCGCCCCGGTCGGTGTAGGCCAGGGTGACGTCGTCGATCCGGGCGGCGGACGAGCGGGCATCGGACACGGCGGGGAACTCCTTCCACGGACCGGCGGCTACAGCCCTTCCAGCGTAGCCACTTCTCCCCCGCCGGACGGGCGTATTGACGTCACAGGAGCCGCACTCACTCGACCACCCCGCAGGCCTGTCGGGCGCCGGCGTCGCCCGTGCGCAGCGTGGTCCGGTCGGGCCCCGCGGGTGCGTAGCGCTCCGGCACGTTGGCGAAGTTGTCGGGCCCGGAGTGCAGCATCACCGCGCTGCCGTCCTTGTCGGCCACGAGGTCCTCCACCCGGAAACGGTCCGTGACGGTCGTGAGGAAGCCCAGACCGTCCTGGGTGACGTAGACGCTCGGAAGGTCCCCGGTGTGGTCCGGGTGGTCCGCGGCGTCGCCGCCGAGGTGCCCGCCCGCGGACAGGAAGTCCCCGGTGGTCCCCGGATCACCCGGGGCGGAGCTGTCCGGCTCGCACAGCCCGGTCCCGTGCACGTGCAAGCCGTAGAACCCGGGGTCGAGACCCTCCACCTCGGCCACGACCTCCGTGCCGGCGGAGACCTCCGAGAACTGCACGGTGCCCACCTCGGCGCCCTCCGCGTCCCGGAGGACCGCCTGAGAGGCCGCGCCGGCCTCCGCGGCGGCCGTGCTCTCCACGACGACGACGTCTCCGCCCCCGTCGCCGCAGCCCGCCAGGAGCAGGGCTGCCGGCACCGCTGCCGCCGCCAGAACACTTCGCCGCATGGCTCCCCCTCGAGACCGTCGGATCCGCGTTCTCCGACGATAGGCCGACGACGGGCATGAGAAAAGGCCCCGCACCGGTGGGTGGGGGCCCGGGGGTCGGAGTGTCGGGTGTGGTGCCCGGTGGTGCTCCGGGTGCGGCGGGGTGTGGGGAGCCCCCCGCACCGGGTGGTGCGGGGGCTCGACCCTGGGTGTGGTCCGGCGGTGTCCTACTCTCCC
>NZ_MKJW01000144.1:0-90373 GCF_001942375.1 Kocuria sp. CNJ-770 | reverse complement strand
GGGCCGGGGCGGCGGCCGCCCCCGGCGGGCGGCGGCCGCGGCGTCCCGCCACGCGGCCCGCCAGCCGGGGGTGGCCAGCCGCGCGGTGTCGGGGGCGCCCGGGGGTGAGGTCGATCATGGGCCGGTCCCGGGCCCGCCGCGGCGGCGGCGCCGTCGGCCGGGACCCGGACCGGTCGTCCGGGCGGGGTTCCGCCCGCTCGACGCGGGAGCGGGCGAGGTCGGGATGGACGACGGTGGCCCCGTTGGTCGCGTGCAGATAGCCCTCGCCGTGCAGCTGGTCGTAGGCGGTCACCACGGATCCCCGCGAGACGCCCAGCCGGGCGGCGAGCCCCCGCGTGGAGGGCAGCGGGTCCCCGGGGCGCAGCACGCCGGAGACCACCAGCTCCCGCAGCTGCTGGACGAGCTGGGCGGGCAGCGGGGCGGGGTCGGCGCGGTCGACGCGCACGGGCAGGTCGACGTCGTGGGAGTGGCGCACGGGCACCTCGGGTCCTGGTCGGGGCCGGGCGGAGCCGGACCGCAAGTGGTCCAACGAATTCTACCGTCGGTGGACCTGTTGGTGGACCACTCAGGGGCGGAGGATGGTCGTATGACCGATCTGCAGACCACTCCTGCCCAGAACTCCGCCCGGACCACCTCCCCCGCGGACGCCACCCCGCTCACCGGCTCCCCGCTGGTCAAGCGCGGCCTCGCCGACATGCTCAAGGGCGGCGTCATCATGGACGTCGTCACCGCCGAGCAGGCCCGCATCGCCGAGGACGCCGGCGCCGTGGCCGTCATGGCCCTCGAGCGGGTGCCCGCCGACATCCGCGCCCAGGGCGGCGTGGCCCGCATGTCCGACCCGGACCTGATCGAGGGCATCCAGGCCTCCGTGTCGATCCCCGTGATGGCCAAGGTCCGCATCGGCCACTTCGTGGAGGCCCAGGTCCTGGAGCACCTGAAGGTCGACTACATCGACGAGTCCGAGGTCCTCTCCCCCGCCGACTACGTCAACCACATCGACAAGCAGCGCTTCACCGTCCCGTTCGTGTGCGGTGCCACCAACCTGGGCGAGGCCCTGCGCCGGCTCGCCGAGGGCGCCGCCATGATCCGCTCCAAGGGCGAGGCCGGCACCGGGGACGTCTCCGAGGCCACCAAGCACATCCGCACCATCCGCGGCCAGATCGCGGAGCTGCAGGCCCTGTACGCGGTCTCCCCCGACGCCCTCTACGTGAAGGCCAAGGAGCTCGCCGCCCCGTACGACATCGTCCTCGAGGTCGCCCGCACCGGAAAGCTGCCGGTCGTGCTGTTCACCGCCGGGGGTGTGGCCACGCCCGCGGACGCCGCCATGATGATGCAGCTCGGCGCCGACGGGGTGTTCGTGGGCTCGGGCATCTTCAAGTCCGGCAACCCCGCCGCCCGGGCGCAGGCGATCGTGAAGGCCACCGCCTACTACGACGACCCCGAGAAGATCGCCGAGGCCTCCCGCGGGCTCGGCGAGGCGATGGTCGGGATCAACGTGGGCGACCTCCCCGCCCCGCACCGGCTCGCGGAGCGCGGCTGGTGAGCTCCGCGCCCCGGGTCGGGGTCCTCGCCCTGCAGGGCGGGGTCGCCGAGCACGCCGCGATGCTCCGGGAGCTCGGCGCGGAGGCCGTGCTCGTGAAGACGGCCGAGCAGCTCTCCGGGCTGGACGCGATCGTGCTGCCCGGCGGGGAGTCCTCCACCATGGACCGGCTGCTGCGCCTGTTCGGGCTGCGCGACCCGTTGCGCGAGGCCGTGCTCGGCGGGCTGCCGACCCTGGGCACGTGCGCCGGGCTGATCCTGCTCTCCTCCGGCATCGAGGACCCGGCCCCCGGCCAGCGCACCCTCGAGGTCCTGGACGTCACCGTGGCCCGCAACGCCTTCGGCTCCCAGACGGCCTCCGAGGAGGCCGTACTGACCTGGGGCGACGACGGGGCCACCGTGCGCGCGGCCTTCATCCGCGCCCCCGTGGTGACCCGCGCGGGCGAGGGCGTCACGGTGCTGGCCCGGCACCGCGGCGAGGTGGTCGCGGTGGCGAGCGGCAGCGTCGTGGGCATCTCCTTCCACCCCGAGCTGACCGGGGAGACCGCCGTGCACCGGCACCTGCTCTCCCTCGTCGCCGCACGGCAGGCCCTGCCCGCCTGACGGGAGCCGGCGCGGCGCCGCCCACGGGACGGTGCCGCGCCGGCGGGCGCCCGGTCAGTAGCTGCCGGAGGCCCCGCCGCCCGTGAAGCCGCCGCCCCCGCCGAAGGAGGACCCGCCCGCGCCGCCGCCGTCCGTGCCGCTGCCCGAACCGCCGGAGTACAGCCCCGGGTTGGCCAGGTGGAGCGGCAGCCACACGGCGGGGTTCGTCACGGCGTCGTCCTTGCGGTGGTGGTAGCGGTACGTCCGGTACGCCTTCTGCTGCTCCTCGGTGAGCGGCAGGTCCGGGTCCCGCTGCCGGGCCGCCCGCAGCTCCTCGTCGGCGATCCGCCGCCGGCGGCGCAGGTCCGCGGCGATCCACCAGGCGACGAGCACACCGACCAGGCCGAATCCGCCGGCGACCCCGCCGAACAGCGCCCAGTCGAAGGGTTCCTGCGGGGGCTCCTCGCCCCGGGCGTAGACGTAGACCTGCTCCACGGCCTCGGCCAGGCCCTCCGCATAGTGCCCGTCCGCGAAGGCGGGCTCGAGCACGTCCTCCACGACCCGCTCCGCCTCGTCGTCCGTGAACTGCTCCCGCACCCCGTCCGCCGACTCGATCCGCAGCTCCCGGTCCCCGGTGGCCGCGAGCACGAGCACGCCGTTGTCCGCCCCGGCGTCGCCCACCTCCCACGCGGTGGCGATCTCGCGGGCGCGGTCCTCGATCGGCCCGCCCGTCTCCTCCACCGTGAGCACGGCGACCCGCGCGGCGTCCGTGGCCGCGTTGTGCTCCTGGATCAGGGCGTCGAGCTCCCGCTCCTGCGCGTCCGTGAGGACGCCGGCGGCGTCCAGGACGTCGGAGTCGACGGGCGGTGCAGGAACTCCCGGCGCCGGGGCGGAGCACGCGGTGAGGACGGCGCCGCCCAGAGCGACCGCGGCCAGTGTCCGTCGGCGCACGGCTCCTCCTTCCCGGCCCCCGGCGGTCCGGGGCTCGTCCCCAGCGTCGCAGACCGCGGCCGCGAGCGGATCCGCCTGCCGGGCGAGCTTCGGCGCCGCGGGGACGGGCACGCTCCGCCTGCGGGCGGACGGCGCCCGGACGGACTCAGCCCTTCCGGCGGGTGGGGACCACCATCACCGGGCTGCGGCCCTCGTTGAGCACGGCCTGGGAGACGGAGCCCATGAGCAGGCCCCGGAAACCGCCGTAGCCGCGGCTGCCGACCACCACGAGGTCCGCCGTCCGCCCCGCCCGCACCAGCTGGTCCGCGGGCGAGCCCGAGAAGACGTACGTCTCGACGTCCAGTCCCGGGTGGTCCTCCCGCACGCCCGCGGCGACCTGGTCCACCAGGGCCTGGGCGGGCTCGGTGAGCTGCTCGCGCACCGCCCGGTCCAGGTCCGCGGAGCCCGTGGGCACGCTCGCGGCCTCCGGTACCACCGTGACCAGCGTGAGCCCGGTGCCGTGCCGCGCGGCGTACCGTGCGGCCGCGACGACCGCCGGGTTGTCCCGCCCCAGTCGGTCCACGCCGACGAGCACCCGGCCACTGAACGGACCCTCGGCGCCGCGGTCGGCCCGCGGGTCCCAGCGCTCCGGGAGCACGACCACCGGGCACCGGGCGTGCGCCGAGGCCGCCGCCGAGACCGAGCCCAGGCGTCCGCGCACCCCGCGGCGGCCGCGGCGGCCGAGCACCAGCGCCGCGGCGTGCTCGGACTCCTGCACCAGCACGCCCGCCGCGTCACCGCGCTCGGCGACGCCGACGGCCGGGACGCCGGCCTCCCGGGCCCTCGCGACGGCGGTGCCGGCGACCTGGTCGGCCTCCGCCTCGATCGCCTCCAGGAACGGCCCGTACAGGCTGGGGTCCACGGCCACGGGCCGCCCCATGGAGACCACCACCCTCAGCTCGGACCCGAGGGACCGCGCCTCCTGGATGGCCCAGTCGAGGGCACGGTCGCTGTTCTCGGAGCCGTCGTAGCCGACGACGATCTGCTCTGCCATGGGTGGCTGCTTCCTGTTCTCGCGGCGCGCACCCCCGGAGGAGTCGCTCAGGCGGGGTGGGCCGGCACGATCATGACCGGTCCGGCGGCGTTCTCCAGCACGGCCTGGGAGACCGAGCCGAGCAGCAGCCCGCGGAACCCGCCGATGCCGCGGGAGCCGACCACGACCAGGTCCGCGGAGTGCGTGGCGTTCATCAGGATGCGTCCTGGGCGGCCGACGAAGATGTGGTGCTCCACGGTGAGGCCGGGGTGCTCGGACGCGATCTCCCGCGAGATCTCCTCGAGCTTGCGCTCGGCCTCGCGGAAGTACCGGGCCTGGTTGAACTCGTCCTGGAACCAGGAGGGCGTGCCGGACAGGGCCCCGTTGACGGAGACCAGGGCCAGGGGCTTGCCGTGCTCCTCGGCGTACTGCACGGCCTGCCACAGCGCCGGGTTGCGCGAGCCGAGGGCGTCGAGACCGACGACCACCCGCCCCGAGAAGTCGATCTCCTCCGCCTTGACCGGCCCCTGGTCCTCCAGCGCGTAGTCGGTGCCGCCGCGGCTGCGCTCGCCGTGCTTCTTCTCCGCCGGTTCCGGGACGACCACGACCGGGCACTTGGCGTGCGCGGCGACCGCCGCGGACACCGAGCCGAGCCGGCCGCGCAGGGCCCCGCCGCGGCCGCGCTTGCCCATGACGACGAGCGAGGCGCTGCCGGACTGCTCCACGACGGCCTTGGCCGCGTCCCCGGCGGCCTCGACGGTCTCCACGGGCAGCCCCGCGTCCTCCACGACCCGCCGGGCCTCGGCGAGGTGCTCCGCGTTCTCCTTGGTCACCGCCTCGGTGAAGCGCTGCTCGAGCCCGGGGTCGCCCACCCCGATGACCGGATAGGCGCCGACCAGGCGGACCGAGAAGTCGTGCGCCCGGGCCTCCTCGACCGCCCGGTCGAGGGCGTGCCGGGCCTGGTCCGACCCGTCGATCCCGACGAGCACGACGTCGTGCCCGGCAGCGGGCTGGTTCTGCGTGCGGGAGTCGTTGTCCATGGGCGCAATTTTAGGTGATCCACCGCACATCCCGCCGTGGGTTCCCGGTTGTTACCGCGCGTTCCGGAGCAGCCAGGCGTCACCGCGGGCCCGCAGCCCGAGGGTCAGCGCCCGGGCTCCCAGATAGCCTCCTGCGTAGGCGATCCACAGCCACACGAGTCCGCCGGTGCCCGAGCCGCCGGAGCCGGCCACGAGGGCCAGCAGCGGGGCGTAGACGGCGAGGTTGAGCACCCCGGCCACGGCGAGGTAGCGGGCGTCCCCGGCTCCGATGAGCACCCCGTCGAGGACGAAGACGTAGGCGGCCAGCGGCTGGCCCGCCGCGACCACGAGCAGGGCCGCCGCGAACAGGGCCTGCACGGCCGGGTCCGGGCTGAGCAGGAAGCCCAGACGCGTCCCGAGCACGGCCACGGCCAGACCGGTCACCACCCCGAAGCCGAGGCCCCAGAGCACCAGCCGGCGCATCAGGTCGCGGATCGCCCGCCGCTCGGCCGGCTCCGCCAGGTCCCGGGCGCCCATGTCCCGGCCCAGCAGCGCCTGCGCGGCGATGGCCAGGGCGTCGAGGGCGAAGGCCAGGAAGCTGAACACCGTCATCACGAGCTGGTGGGCGGCGAGGTTCTGGGCGCCCTGGGCCGTGACCACCAGGACGGTCGCGAGGATGGCCACCCGCAGGGACACCGTGCGGAGCATCAACCAGGACCCCACGGCCAGGTGGGAGCGCAGCCGGGCCCACGAGGTCGCCGGCCCCACCCCGTGCCGGCGGGCCAGCCGGTGCACGATCCGCAGGTAGGCCAGGGCCATGGCCCACTGCACGGCGCTCGTGCCGATCGCGGCGCCGGCCACGCCCAGGCCGGCGCCGTGCACCAGCACGAGGTTGAGCACCGCGTTGGCCGCGGCCCCGATCCCCGCGATGAGCAGCGGGGTCCTCGTGTCCTGGAGCCCGCGGAGCACGCCGGTGGCCGCGAGCACGAGGAGCATGCCGGTCAGCCCGGGCAGGGACCAGTGCAGGTATGCGACCGCGTGCTCCAGGACCTCGCCGCGGGCACCCATCCGCTCCAGCAGGGGCCGCCCGAGCACCCAGCCCGCCGCGGAGAGCAGGACGCCGAGCCCGGCGGCCACCCAGAGCCCGTCCCGGCCCACCGCCACGGCCTCGGGGAGCCGGCCGGCGCCGAGGTGCCGGGCCACCGCGGGCGTGGTGCTGTAGGCCAGGAAGACCATCAGCCCCACGACCGTCTGGACCAGGGCGGCGGCCACGCCCACCCCGGCCAGCTGCGGGGTGCCCAGGTGCCCGACGATCGCCGAGTCCGCCAGCAGGAACAGCGGCTCGGCCACGAGCGCGCCGAAGGCGGGCACCGCGAGGGCCAGGATCTGCCGGTTGAGCCCGCGCGGCGTGCGGTGGTGGTCACCGGACCAGGGTACCGACGCCCCCGCGCCCGCCGGTGCGGCCGGCCGTCCCCCCGGAGGCGCTCACAGCCCCCGGAGGCGATCCATCTCGCGGCGGTCCTTCTTGGTGGGACGTCCGGCGCCCCGGTCCCGGCGCGGCACGGCCGCGTGCAGGGCGGGGGGCGGGGGCGGGCTGTGGTCCACGTAGGCGGCCGCGGCCACGGGAGCGCCGACGCGCTTGGTCAGCAGCTGCACCACCTCCAGGACCTGCTCGTGGCCGGGACGCCGCACGGTCACCCGCTGGCCGGGCCGCACGGGCTGGGCCGCCTTGACCGAGGTGCCGTCGATCTTGACGTGGCCCGCCCGGCACGCGGCCGTGGCGGCGGACCGGGTCTTGAACACGCGCACCGCCCACAGCCACGCGTCCACGCGCACGCTCGCCGGCGCGGCCGTCATCGGTGTGCCCCCGCGGCGAGGATGTCGTCCGTCCGAGTCATGAGCCCATTGTGCCGAAGACCGGGCTCCGGTGCGGACCCGGCCACCGGTCCGCGTGGACAGCAGTGGGGACAGCTGATGTGCTACCGACCAGTGGTGCGCAACACACCGGCAACCCCGGACGCCCTACACTGAGGCACATTCAGCAGTGGCTCCCTCTCCGGCACGACGCCGCGCCGGGGGCGGACGAGCCAGCACCTCCCGAGGGAAGGAAAGATCCATGAAGAGCAGGTTCCACGGGGCAGCGACCCTGTCCGTGCTGGCCGTCTCCGCGCTGGCGCTGAGCGCGTGCTCGGACACCGGCGGGGGCGAGCAGGCCGGCGGCGAGGCGACCGGCGGGGAGATCAGCCTGATCAACGAGGGCACGCTGACGGTGTGCTCGGACATCCCCTACCGCCCCTTCGAGTACACCGAGAACGGGGAGACCGTCGGCTTCGACATCGACCTGGTCAACAACATCGCCGAGGACATGGGGGTGGAGACGGAGTTCATCCGCACCGCCTTCGAGGGCATCCAGTCGGGTGTGGCCCTGGACTCGGACCAGTGCGACCTCGCCGCCTCCGGGATGACCATCACCGAGGAGCGCGAGTCGGTCATGGACTTCTCCGAGCCCTACCTCGACGACAACCTCGCCCTGCTGGTGGCCCCGGACGCCGACATCGACTCCCTGGCCGACGTCGAGGGCAAGCGCGTGGGCGTGCAGCAGGCCACCACGGGCGAGACCCAGGCCCAGGAGAACAACGCCGAGGTCGTGCAGTACGAGGACTCCGCCCTGATGATCCAGGGGCTCAACACCGGCGACGTCGAGGCCGTGATCGGCAACATCTCCGTGATGGGCCCGGCCATCACCGACAACCCGGAGCTGCGCCTGGTCGAGGAGATCGAGACCGGCGAGCAGCTGGGCCTGGCCGTGAAGACCGGCAACACCGCCCTGCTCGAGCAGGTCAACGAGTCGCTGGCCACCATGGAGGAGAACGGCACCCTCGAGGAGCTCGAGGGCAAGTGGCTGGGCACCGGCGAGGCCGCCGGCTCGGCGAGCCCGGAGCCGTCCGCGAGCTGATCCGCCCCGCGCCCACCCGGGTGTGACCACCACCACGGACGCCGTGGCCCGCCGACCGCGGGCCACGGCGCTCCCGTCCGTAGGCTGGGACCGGGCGGGCGGCGTCGTCGGCCCCGTGCGTTCCGACACGCCCCACGACCACGACAGGGGATGCGCCCGTGACGACCGCCTCCGGCCTGGACCTGCAGCACCTCCACCCCGGCGTCCGCCCGCAGGACGACCTGCACCGGCACGTCAACGGCGGCTGGATCGACGCCCACGAGCTGCCCGCGGACCGCGCCTCCGACGGCGCGTCCGCACTCCTGACCGAGCTCAACGCCCGGAGGGTGCACGAGATCGTCCGGGCGGCCCCGGCCGGGTCCCCGATGGCGGTCCTGCACCGCTCCTTCCTCGACGAGGGCGCCGTCGAGCGCCGCGGCCGGGACGCCCTGGACCCCGACCTCGAGCTGCTCGGCGCCGCGCGCGGCAAGGATCAGCTCGCCGGGGCCTCGGCGGCCCTGCAGCGCACCGGGGTGGACGGCCTGCTGTCCTTCTTCGTGGAGAACGACTCCGGGGACTCCTCCCGCTACTCCTTCTTCCTGTGCCAGGACGGGCTGTCCCTGCCCACGCGGTCCCACTACACCGACGCCGTGCACGGGCCGCTGCGCGCGGCGTTCACCGGCCACGTCGCGGCGATGCTCGAGCTCGCGGGCCTGCCGGCGCGGTGGGGCGTGACCGGCGAGGAGGCCGCCGGCACGGTGCTGGCCATGGAGACGCAGCTGGCCGCCGCGCACTGGGACACCGTCGCCGCGCGGGACGTGGCGCAGATGCACAACCCCGTGGACGTGCCCGGCCTGGTGGCCATGGCCCCCGGCTTCCCCTGGGCGGCGTGGCTGGCGGGCATCGCCCCGCAGCGGGGCGCGAGCGCCTTCGACCGGATCATCGTGCGCCAGCCCTCCTTCACGTCCCGGCTCGGCGAGCTCTGGGCGGAGTGGTCGGAGCAGCAGATCCGGATCTGGCAGTCGTGGCGGATCGTGTCCCGGCGCGCCCCGTTCCTGCCCCAACCCTTCGTGGCGGAGAACTTCCGCTTCTACAGCACCGCCCTGTCCGGGATCACCCGCCCCCGGGAGCGGTGGAAGCGCGCCGAGTTCCTGGTCACCCGGGTCCTGGGCGACGACGTGGCCCGGGCCTACGTGGACCGCTGGTTCCCGCCCGCGCACCGGGCCCGGGTGGAGCAGCTCGTGGAGCACCTGCTGGCCGCCTACCGGGAGCGGATCGGCCGGCTCGAGTGGATGTCGGAGGCCACCCGGGCCCGGGCCCTGGAGAAGCTGTCCACGTTCACCGTCAAGGTCGGCTGTCCCAGCACCTGGCGGGACTACTCGGGCCTGGACCTGGACCCCACGGACCTGCTCGGCAACGTCCGCGCCGGCCTGGCCCTGGAGCACGACCGCGCCGTGCGGAAGATCGGCACGCCCGTGGACCGCGGCGAGTGGCTGCTCCACCCGCACTGGGTCAACGCCTACTTCCACCCCGTGCTCAACGAGGTGGTCTTCCCCGCCGGGATCCTGCAGCCGCCCTACTTCGACGCCGACGCCGACGACGCCGTGTGCTACGGCGCGATCGGGTCCGTGATCGGCCACGAGATCGGCCACGGCTTCGACGACCAGGGCGCCCGGTACGACGCCCACGGGCACCTCGTGGACTGGTGGACCGACGAGGACCGCGCCGAGTTCGCCCGGCGCACCGCGGCGCTCGTGGCCCAGTACGACGGCTTCACCCCGCGCGGCCTCTCCGCCGAGCACCACGTCGACGGCGCCTTCACCGTGGGCGAGAACATCGGGGACCTCGGCGGCCTGGAGATCGCCCTGGTGGCCTACCGGATGGCGCTCGCGGAGCAGGGCCTGGACCTGGCCACGGCGCCGGTGCTGGACGGGCTCACGGGCGCCGAGCGGTTCTTCTACGCCTACGCCGGGCTGTGGCGCTCCACCGCCCGGGAGCAGGAGCTGATCAACCGCCTGGCGGGCGACCCGCACGCCCCGGACGAGTTCCGCTGCAACGGCGTGGTCCGCAACATGGACGCCTTCCACGAGACCTTCCGCACCCGCCCCGGCGACGCCCTGTGGCTCCCCCCGGAGGCCCGCGTCACCGTCTGGTGACCGCCCCCTCCCCTTCCCCTTTCCCCCTTGCCCGCGAGATGGCACGTGGCGGCGACCGAAGCGTGCTGGGTCGCCGCCACGTGCCGTCTCGCGGGCAGGAGAACCGGGAGGGCCGGGCGGGTCAGGCGGGCAGGGGTGGGGTGCGCGGGGGGACGGTGCGGCGGGCGCCGGTGGCCTCGAACGCCGCGGCGAGGCGCAGCAGGGCGGTGTCGTCCCACGCGCGGCCCGCCAGGGTGAGGCCCACGGGCATGCCGGTGTCGGCCATCGTGCCCATCGGCACCGTGACGGTCGGGATCCCCAGGTGCCGGGGCACGAGGTTGCCGTTGGCCACCCACACGCCGTTGCGCCAGGCCAGGTCCGCGGAGACCGGGTCGACATCGGCGTCGGCGGGCCCGACGTCCGCGACGGCGGGGAAGACCACGGCGTCCAGGCCCAGCTCGTCCATCCACTGCTCCAGGTCGACGCGGCGGGTCTCCTCGAGCCCGCGCACCCCCTCCGCCAGGTGCGGGATCCGCGTCAGCACGGGCACACCGTGCTCGCGCACGAAGTCCGGGTAGTCGGCGATGTCGTCGTCGAACCCGTCGTAGCGGTCGGGCAGGGCGCCGGCCGGGTGCGGGAAGATCCGGGAACCGTCCACGTCGGCCAGCCGGTGCAGGGCGGGGTCCCCGTTGGCCTCGAGGAAGTCGTGCCACGCCCAGGCCGAGAGGTCCACGATCTCCCGGTGCAGGTACTCCGCGCTCACCAGTCCGCGGGTGGCGAGGGTGGGCGCTCCGGGCCGGTCGCCCTCGTAGTTGCTCACCACCGGGAAGTCGACCTCGACCACCGTGGCGCCGGCGGCCTCGAGGTCGTGCCGGGCCGCCTCCCACAGCGCGATCACGGAGGGGCGGGTCTCGATGCGCCGGCCGGTCGGGCCGCCGATGCCCGGGGACTCGGCGGTGCCGGCCCCGGGGTCGGCGTTGACGTACATCCGCGGCACGCCCAGCCGACGTCCCGCCAGGACGCCGGCGGCCGCGGCGGCGTCGGGCACCGCCAGGGCCGGGTAGGAGGCCGGCCGCACCGCCGAGGCAGCCGGGACCTCGATCCAGGGCTGCACGCGCCAGAAGTCCCCGCGGGTCTCGGGGTCGTCGGCGACCACCACGTCGAGGACCTCGAGCAGGTCGGCCACGGTGCGGGTGTGGGGGACGACGACGTCCATGGTGGGCACCAGCGGCCAGTTGCCGCGCACCGAGATCACCCCGCGCGAAGGGGTGTAGGCGCACAGGGCGTTGTTGGACGCCGGGGCGCGGCCCGAGGACCAGGTCTCCTCGCCGAGCCCGAACGCGGCGAAGCTCGCGGCCGTGGCCGTCCCGGAGCCGTTGGAGGAGCCGGACCCGAAGGCCGCGGTGAGGTAGGCCCCGTTGTAGGGGCTCTCGGCCCGGCCGTAGACGCCGCGCTGCATGCCGCCGTTGGCCATCGGGGGCATGTTGGTCAGCCCGAGCAGCACCGCACCGCCGGCCCGCAGCCGCTCGATCGTGAAGGCGTCGCGCTGGGCCACGAGGTGCTCGAACGCGGGCGAGCCGGCCGCCACGGTGAGGCCGCGGACCTGGTAGCTGTCCTTGGCGGTGTACGGGATCCCGTCCAGGGGGCCGAGCACCTCCCCGCGGGCGCGGCGCGCGTCGGAGGCGCGGGCCTCCTCCAGCGCCGCGGGGTTGTCCACGACGACGGCGTTGAGCTCCGGGCCGCCGCGGTCGTAGGCCGCGATGCGGGCCAGGTAGGCGGTGACCAGCTCCTCGCTGGTGGTGCGCCCGGCCTCCAGCGCCGCGCGCAGCTGCGCGATGCCCGCCTCCACGACGTCGACCCCGCGGCCGGTCCTGCCGCCGGGCCTGCCGTCGGCCGGGGTGCCGGGCCGGTCGTCGGCCGGGGTGCCGGGCCGGTCGTCCGGGCCGCCGGAGGTGCTCATCGGGTGCCCTCCCCGTCCGTGGCGGCGCCGCGGGGCGCCGGCTGCTGCTGGGTGATGCAGTGGATGCCGCCGCCGAACGCGAAGATGTCGCGGGCGTCGACCAGCTCCACCGCCCGGCCCGGATAGGCCTCGGCGAGGATCTCCGCGGCGAGGGCGTCGTGCGGGTCGTCGAAGGCGCACAGCACGACCACGCCGTTGGCGACGTAGTGGTTGATGTAGGAGAAGTCCACGAATCCGTCGCCGGCGTCGAGCACGGTGGGGGCGGGGACGTCGACGACGCGCAGCCGGCGCCCGCGGGCGTCGGTGGCGGCCTCGAGCACCGCACGGATCTGCCGGGACACCTCGAAGTCGGGGTGGGCGGGGTCGTCCTGCCGGTGCACCAGGACGGTCCCCGGCCCGGCGAAGGCGGCGACGATGTCCACGTGGCCGCGGGTGCCGAACTCGTCGTAGTCGCGGGTGAGCCCGCGCGGCAGCCAGATCGCCCGGGACGTGCCCAGCCGGGCGTGGACCTCCGCCTCCACCTGCTCCTTCGTGGCGCCGGGGTTGCGGCCGGGGTCCAGCTGCACGGTCTCGGTGAGCAGCACGGTCCCCTCGCCGTCGACGTGGAACCCGCCGCCCTCGTTGACCAGGGTGCTGGCCCGCACCGCGGCCCCGGCGCGCTCGGCCACGAAACGGCCCAGGTGCTGGTCGTGGCCCCAGGCGGCCCACTCCTGGGCGCCCCAGCCGTTGAACACCCAGTCCACGGCGACCACGTCCCCGGCCGGGTCGTGGGCGAAGGTGGGCCCGGAGTCGCGCAGCCACGCGTCGTCGAGCGGAGCCGTCACCACGTCGACGCCCTCCCCCAGCGCGGCGCGGGCGGCGTCCGCGTCGGCGGGCGCGGCCACCACGGTGACGGGCTCGTGACGGGCGATCGTGCGGGCCACGGCCGCCCAGGCCCGCCGGGCACGGTCGAGGGTCTCGCTGCCGGCGGGGCCGAAGGTGTCGTTGGGGGGCGGGAAGGCCATCCAGGTGCGGTCGTGGGGACCCCACTCGGCAGGCATCACGGTGGTCGCCGCAGCGGCCGTGGCAGCAGGGTCGGCGGGGCGGGTGGCAGGGTTCATGGTCGTCGTTCCTCGGGTCGTCGGGCGGACAGGGGGCGGGGGCGCGCCGCTCACGGCGCGGCGGGCTCGGCGGTGGACGCGAAGGCGACGCGGCCGGCCACGACGGTCAGCCGCGTGCGGTTGCTCAGCAGCTGCGCGGCCTCGGCGGCGAAGGGGTCCGCGTCGAGAACGGCGAAGTCGGCGAGGTGGCCCGCGACGATCCGCCCCTCCTGGTCCTCGGCGCGGCAGGAGAAGGCGGCGTCGCGGGTGGCGTGGCACAGGGCGTCGGCCAGGTCCAGGGCGTAGCGGGGCAGGTTGGCGGGCAGCGAGGGATCCAGCGCGGATCGGCGGGTCGTGGCCACGTACAGATTGGGCAATGGCTGGTGGGGCGCGGTCGGCGCATCCGTGCTGATCGCCAGGGTGGCACCGGCGGCGAGGAACTCCGTCCACGGGTAGGCGCGCTCGGCGCGGTGGTCGTCCAGCACGGCCCGCCAGTTGTCCTGGATGGCCGGGTCGGCGTGGACGGGCTGCACGGAGGCCACCACGTCCAGGGCGGCGAGCCGCCGCACGTTGGCCTGGGTGACCGTCTCCAGGTGCTCGATCCGGTGCCGGCGGTCCTCCCGGGGGCCGTTGATCCGGTGGGCCTGCTCGAGGGCGTCCAGAGCGATGTCCGAGGCCTCGTCGCCGATGGCGTGCAGGGCGACCTGCAGCCCGGCGGCGTCGGCGGCGACCACCACCGGTGTCAGCGATTCCCGGTCCCAGATGGGCCCGCAGGTGCTGCCGTCGGCGTAGGGCTCCTTCATGGCCGCGGTGCAGCTGTCGATCACGCCGTCGACGACGACCTTGATCCCGCAGATCCGCAGCCAGTCCCCGGAGAGCTCCCCGGCCAGTTGCACCGCCCGGGCGACCTGGGCGAGGTTCTCCGCCTCGGTGCCGCGGCGGTGGACGAGCCAGTGGCCCTTCACCCGCAGCGGTAGCGTTCCGCCGTGGCGCTCGGCGGCGCGCCGGAATGCGGCGAGGTCGTCGTCCTGGACGGCCATGTCCACCGCGCCCGTCACGCCGACGGCCAGGTAGTGCTCGAACGCGGACTCCAACTGGGCGTCCCGGTCGGCATCGCTGGCCGCCCGCGCCAGGGCCGGCCAGACGATCTGCTGGGCCGCAGTCTCGTGCAGCATCCCGTCGGCCGCCCCGGTGACCGGGTCCCGGCTGATCCGGCCCCCGATCGGGTCCGGCGTGGTGTCGTCGATGCCCAGTTCGGCCAGGGCGGCGCTGTTGACCCACACCGAGTGCAGGTCGTTGGCGTCGAGGTACACGGGGCGGTCCGGAACGGCGTCGTCGAGCAGCTGCCGGGTGGGCGCCGTCCCGCCGAGAGCGCTGTAGAGCCAGCCGGAGCCCAGGACCCGGGGCGCGTCCGGATGGTCGTCGACCGCCCGGCGCAGCCGCCGCTGGATCTCGGTGAGGTCCGCGGCGTCGCGCAGCGCCACCTTCTGCAGGGACTGTCCGGTCATCAGCAGGTGGGTGTGGGCGTCGATGACGCCCGGGAGGACGAAGCCCCCGGCGAGATCGACCTCGGTGGCGCCGGGACCGGCCGCCCGCCGGGCGGAGTTCTCGGTGCCGACGTACAGGAAGCGCTCGCCCTCCACGACGAAGGCCTCGGCGTCGGCGCCGTCGGCGGTGAAGACGGTCGCGTGGGTGTAGAGGGTGCGTGCGGGCACGGAACTGCTCTCTGCTCGTGGGGAGGGGGACATCAGACGATTGCCGCCTGTGGGAACTCGGTCTCTGCAGCCCGACGGGCTGCAGTAGCTTCGGTGCGGACGGAATGGCGGGAGATGAGGGCAATGGGAATCAGGAGTACGAACGTCATCCCGGCCAGCACCGCACCCAGGGTGGTGTAACCGGCCGCCGCCGAGATAGAGGTGCCGAACACGGGGGCGAAGGAAGACCCGATGAGGTAGACCCCCAGCACCGGAGCCGACCACTTCCCCGAGGCGTCCAGGGCCGCTGCCACGGCGATGATGTAGATGAAGGACAGCATGTAGAGGGTGTTCCAAGCGATGACCACGACCATGTACCACCCCGGGTCGGTCACGCTCCCGGCGAGCAGCTTCAACGCCCCGCCCGCCACCAGGGCCACCACCAGCGGTGCCGTACGGCCCAAGCGCGGGCCCGCAAGTCCCACCAGGGCCGAGGCGATCAGCCCCCCGAGGGTGGACAGGCTCAGCACCAGCCCCATTCCGGTCTCGTCCAGTCGGGCCTGTTCGGCGCCCATCGTGGCCGCCACCGCCCACAATGAGTCCTCGCTCAGCGCCCACAAGGCGAAGCAAACCAGCAATCCAAACCCAGCGACCGTCGTCGTCCGTGAGGTCGGGGTGGCAGACACAGCGGAGGACTCCCCCGTGGCGCCCACTTCCGGGGCCGGACGGTCAGGCAGCCACCCGGTGGTGAACAGGGCCGCTAGGGCGAGGCCCGCGAGCAGTCCGAAAGCGCTGCCCATACCGGCACCCAACACTGGGATCACAAACAACACAACTGAGACGATCGCGCGGTTGGTGAAGCCGTTGATGCCCGAGGCACGGTCAGGATTGCGCAGGGCGCCGAGTGCCGCCCCACCGGCGGAGACCGCCCCACCGGCGCCCACCCCGCCGAGCACGACGCCGGCAACAACCATGGGCACGGAGGGAACGAATGCAGCCACACCGAAGCCCATGGCAGTCAGGCCCAGCCCAGCACGGGCCACGATGTACCGCCCGGACCGGGCCGACCAGCGGGAGGTCAGCAGGCAGGTTACGGCGCACACCAGAAGGGACGCCGTCATCAACGCCCCCGCTCCGGTGACGGAGAAACCGGGTTCCCCCGTGAGGGCCACGATCATGACCGGAACCAGATTGGCGGTCATGAACCCCACCACGCTGATCCCGAAGACCGACACGGCGCGTGTCGTCGTCAGGGGCACACGGCCGGCGTTCTCCGGTGCCGCTACGTTCTGGGACATGGTCTTCCCCCTCATGGCCGGGATGTGAGTGCCATCACCTTTAATGAAAGGCTTTCATTATTATGAAGCCCGTGTCCTGCGGCCACAAGACCTTGGTGAAAGGTTTTCAGTGAATGGTGCGGAGCACCTGCTCGCGCACACCTGCGACGAGCACGTCCAGGCCGAAGGCGAAGGCCGCCTCCGCCCGCTCCTCCACGGAGCCGAGCCCGGCGATGGCCCGGCTCAGAGCGGGGAACCGACCTTCCGGCGGCGCCCAGACGACCTCGGGCCCCGTCAGGTCGAGCGCGGAGCCCAGGGCCAGGTAGTCGATCGCGGAGATGGCCGGGACGACCGCCTGCCGTGCGAGCCCGGCCCGCTCCAGGACGACCGCCATGTCCTCGTAGATCCCGATCACCCCGAGGTCCTGGACGGTCTGGGTGATGAGCAGGGGCACCAGGCGCGGATGGGCGACCATGCAGTCCCGGTAGGTCCGCACGAGCGCCCGCAGCGCCTCCTCCCACGGCAGGTTCTCGCAGTCCACCGGAGCAGGGGTCGCGAACACCCGGCCGCGCATCAGCTCCACGATGTGCTCCCGGTTGGCGATGTGGTTGTACAGCGCCGACTGGCTGACGCCCAGGCGGCGGGCGACCTTCGGGAAGCTGAAGTCCCCTGTCTCGTCGACGAGCGCGAGGGCGGCGGTGACGATGGCGTCGACCGACAGGAGCGGCGAACGGGGACGGGCCATGGGGAACTCCTCGGACGGTGCGGGTCCTGTCGAATCTACCGAGGATCCGCCCGGCCGGTCAGCCGCGCCCACGCCGGGGCCGAGGCCCCGGGGCCACCCCCCGGGGTCCTCGGCCCCTCCGGCACCGCCGACCGGTCGGCTCAGTCGAGGACCGGCAGCTCGGTGGTCTCGAAGCGCTCCCGGAAGAAGGACGGGTTGCGCCGGTACTGGACGAGCATGACGACGATGCCGAGCAGGAGCATGCCCACCCCGAGGACGAACACCAGGCCGACCCCGCCGATCGACGACCCCGAGCCGTACTCCGGGTCCATGGAGTCGTAGGACGTCTGCACGAAGAAGACCAGCAGCAGGATCCCGCCGAGCAGCGGAGCCAGGAACTTCGTCAGGAACGCCTTCGCGGTGCGGAAGGCGTCGCGGCGGAAGTACCACACGCAGGCCAGTGCGGTGACGCCGTAGTAGAAGCAGACCATCATCCCCAGGGTGGTGATGGTGTCCCACAGGACGTTCTCGGAGACCACGCGCATCACGGCGTAGAACACCGAGGCGATGACGGCCGCCGCGATCGTGGCGTAGCCCGGGGACTGGAAGCGGGAGGTGATCCGGGCGTACTTTGCCGGCAGCGCCCCGTAGTGGCCCATGGCGAGCATGGTGCGCGCCGGGGAGATCATCGTGGACTGCAGCGACGCCGCGGAGGAGGAGAGAACCGCGAGGGACATCAGGATCGCGAACGGGCCCATGACCGGACCGGCGAGCGCCGCGAAGACGTTCTCCTGGATGTCCTCGTTGCCCAGGCCGAGCTCTGCGGCACCCACCCCCGAGTAGGACAGCACGGCGAGCGAGACGGCCATGTAGAGGGCGACGATGACGAGGATGGTGGCGATGGCCGAGCGGCCGGGCCCGGTGGCGGAGTCCTTGCTCTCCTCGTTGAGGGTGAGCACCACGTCCCAGCCCCAGTAGATGAACACGGACAGGGACACGCCCGCGGCGAACGCGGAGAAGGTCTCCACGCCGAACGGGTTGAACCACTCGGCGCGCACGGCGAGGCCGTCGAAGGCCGTGCCGCCGGCGACGTGGCCGAAGGCCGCGGCGGCGAACCACAGCAGGACGAGCAGCTGGAAGACGACCAGGACGTACTGCACCACCTTGGTGGCCTCCATGCCGCGGTAGGAGATCCAGGCCGCGGCCGCCACGAACGCCAGGCAGGTGGCCACGTTGACGGGCACGTTGCGGGTGAGCTCCGCGATGGCGTCGTTGCCGGTGATCTGGGCGATCGCCAGGTAGAAGAAGTCCACCGCGATGCCGGCCAGGTTGGACAGCACCAGGATGGTCGCGGCGAGGAGTCCCCAGCTGCCCATCCACCCCACCCAGGGGCCGAAGGCCTTCGACACCCAGGTGAAGGTGGTGCCCGAGTCGGGCATGGCCCGGTTGAGCTGCCGGTAGCCGACGGCCACGAGGAGCATGGGCACGAAGCCGACCAGCAGGATCGCCGGGAGGTGGGTCCCCACCGCGGCGGCGGTGGGCCCGAGGGCGCCGGAGAGGGTGTAGGCGGGCGCGATGGTGGACACGCCGATGACCACGGAGCCGAGGAGGCCCACCGAGCCCTTGCTGAGCCCCTTCTCGTGGCCGGTCCTCTGCTCGTGGGCGAGCGGTGCGGTGCCGGTGCTCATGACGCGGCCTCCTTCTCGGTCTGGTCCGGAGCATCCTCCGGGAGGGGCCGGGGCACGACGACCATCGGCACCGGGATGTGCTTGAGCAGCCGGGCTGCGGTGGTGCCCAGGAAGGTCTGCCGTCCCTGGGCCAGGCGGGACGAGCCGATGAGCAGGATCCCGCCCGGGGCCCAGTCGACGTCCTGGGCGGCTTTCTTGAGGGTCCGCCCGGAGGCGACCCGCACGGTCACGGGCCGCGTCCGGCGGGCCTCGGCCGCCGCGGCCTCCAGGTGCTCCTCGACGCGGCGGCGGGCCTGCTCGGTGGCGTCCGGGTCCGCGGCCTGCCCCTCGAGGAAGGAGATCAGCTCCAGCTCCAGGCCGGAGCGCTCGACGGCCTCGACCGCCTCCCGGATGACCTGGTGCGCTCCGGGGCGGGTGCCCACCGCGGCGTAGAGCCGGGTGAGCGGCTGGTCCCCGGCATACCGGCGCGGAGCGAGGGCCACCGGGACCGGTGAGCTGTGCAGCAGCGAGTTCACCACGGAACCCAGGGTCGGGCGCCCGCCGCCCGTGCCGGCGCCGACCACGATCATCGCGGCCCCGAGCTCGGTGGCGGCCTCGACCAGACCGGCGGGCACGGACCGGGCCTCCCGCACGTGGGTGCGGGCCGTGACCCCCTCGGGCACCAGCGCGGCGGCCTCGCGCAGCCACTGGTGGGCCTGCCGGCGGAGCACCTCCGAGATGTCCCCCACCGGCGGGTAGACCTGCTGGTACGGGTCGTCCGTGCGCAGCACGAGGACGATCTCCAGCTCGGCGCCCACGTCGCGGGCGAGCGCGCCGCCCAGCCGCACGGCGTCGCGGCTGCGGCGGTCGCCGCTGCAGCCGACGACGTAGCGCGGCACCCCGGCGGTGCTCATCGCCCCGCGCCCGTCAGCGAACCGGCGCGGAGGATCCCGTCCGCCGCGGCCCGGCCCTGGCGCAGGGCGCCGTCGACGTGCTGGTAGCCCTCGGCGGCGAGGTCGGAGCAGGCCCAGCGGATCGGGCCGACCGGGGTGGCCTGGTGGGCGCCGTAGCGGTGCAGCCCGCCGAGGTCGTAGCTGGCGGCGTAGGCCCCGCGGGTCCACTCCTCGGAGCCGAAGTCGGACTCGTAGTAGACCACCGGCTCCAGCGCCTCCTCACCGAGGTAGCGGGCGAGGGACTCGAGGATCAGCCGGCGGCGCTCCTCGGCGGGCAGGGCGAGGACCGCGTCGGCCTTCTCGTCGGAGACGAAGCCCACCAGGGTGCCCCGGGGGTCCTCGTGGTTGGTGTTGTCGTAGACCTCCTGGCAGAGCTCGTGGGCGCCGAAGCCGGTCCCGGAGAGGCCCTTGGCCCGCCAGAACGGCGTCTCGTACACCGCGTGCACCTTGATCACCAGGCCCAGGGACTGGTGCTGGTGCATCTGGTGCTGCAGCCGCGGCAGGGGCGGCTCGAAGGAGATCCGGGAGTAGAGGTTCGGCGGGACGGCCACGACCACGTCCTTCGCCCGCACGGTGAGCCGGTCGGACCAGACCGTGACCTCCGTGCCGGGCACGTGCTCGGCGTAGGTCTGCCCCTCGCCGGCCCAGCGGATGGTGCGCACCGGGGTGTCGAGGAACACGACGTCCTCCCCGAGCTCGGCGGCCATGGCCTCGGAGACGGACTGCATGCCGCCGACCACGCGGCGGTCCAGGATGAAGTCCTCGTCCACGAGGTTGGAGAAGGACCCGGCGGAGGCGGCCATCAGCACGGCCTGCAGGGTGGAGAAGGCGTGGGACGGCTTGGTGAGCATCGCCCCGGCGATGAACATGCCGATGTTGGTGCAGGCCTCCTCGTCCGCCGACTGCTGCCGCAGCCAGTGGTGGAAGGAGATCGTGTCCAGCTCCCGGGCCAGCGGGTGCGCCCACGGCTGCGCCACGCCGATCTGCTCGACCAGTCCGTCGAGGATCCCGACGAGCCGCTCCATCTCGGCGATCGTGGACTCCCGGCGGGGAACATCGACCCGGTGTAGGTGTGGCGGGCGCCGTCCGGGGCGAGGTAGACGGACTCGCCCTCGCGGTAGCGCTGGTAGGTGCCCAGGCCGAGCTCGTCGACGAGGGCCAGCAGCTCGGTCTGGTCCGGGGAGATCCACTGCCCGCCGAGCTCCAGGAAGGCGCCCTCGACGGTCCGCGACCAGGTGCGCCCGCCCACGCGGTCGCGGGCCTCCAGGACGGCCACGGTGCGCCCGGCGGCCACGAGCGCGCGGGCGGCCGTCAGCCCGGCGGGACCGGCTCCGACGACGACGACGTCGCGCTCGATCGCGGTCTCGCTCCCGAGGGTTCGTTGATCGGTCACTGTGTTCTCCTTCACGCTAAAATGAACTTGATTCATTAAGCGGGAGCGCACAGGAGCCCGTCAAGAGCCGCAACAAGAAATTCACACGGCGGGAGGGCTACTTCTTGGTCCGGCGGCTTCCGGCGTGCCAGTCCTCCTCGGTGCCGGGGCGGTCCGGGGCGGCGCCGAGCCCCCGCAGCTGCGGCTGCTCCCGGAGGCTGCGCTTGAGCTCGGCGAAGCCGGGGAAGCGGGCGAGCGCCACCACGTGGTCCCACAGCTCGAGGGCCTCGTCCTCCCCCGGCAGCCGGCTGATCACCGGGCCGAAGAAGGCCACGCCCTCCGGGGGGCCGAAGTGGATGATCGGTGTGCCCACGTCCCGGCCCGTCAGGGCCAACGCCTCCTCGGTCTCCGCGCGCACCACCGAGTCCAGGGACTCGTCGTCGAGGGCGGCGGCGAGTCCGGCCGGGAGCCCGGCGGCCTCCAGGACCGGCGCGAGGAAGGCCGGCGTGGCCCGGCGGTCCTTCTCGGGGGTCTCCGGGCCAGGCACCGGGTCGGCGTCGAAGCTGTGCGCCCCGAGTGCCGCGTACAGCCGGCCCACGGCCTCGGGACCGTGCTCGGCGCGGGTGCGGGCGGCCACCCGCAGCAGGTGCAGGCCGGCCGTGTGGCCGGCTCGTACTCGGGCGGGAACCATGCGTCGTAGTCCACGTGCTCGTTGAGCAGGCGCAGGGAGATGAACCGCCAGTCGACCCGGTAGTCCCTCCGGGCGGCGACCGTGCGGACCCACTTGCTGGTCAGCCAGGCGAAGGGGCAGGTGGGGTCGAAGTAGAAGTGCAGGTCGGCGTCCGTCATCGTCCACACGCTAGGAGCACCCCCGGCGACGGTCAAGGATCCGCCGGCCGCGGCGCGGCCGCCCGGCCGCGGACCTAGACTCGACCTGACCGCCCGCCCCCGGCGGCCGCCGCCGGCGGCGCCGGGCCCCGCAGCACCACCTCCAGGAGGACCCCGCCCATGGCTCCCGCCCGAACCCCTCCTCGCCGCCGCGGGCGCCCGAGCCAGCCGGTGCTCTCCGAGGAGCGGATCACCAGCGCCGCCATCAAGATCGTGGCCACCCGGGGCTACCGGCACCTCACCATGACCGAGCTGGCCCGCGAGCTGAAGGTCTCCACCTCGGCGCTGTACAACCACACGTCCTCGAAGCGCGACGTGCTGATCCGGGTCCAGGACCGGATCAACCAGGGCATCGACCGCTCCGGCTTCGACTCGCTCCCGTGGGACCGGGCCCTCGAGCGCTGGGCACGGTCCTACCGGGACTGCTACGCCCAGCACACGGCGATGATCCCGATCATGGCCGTGCTGCCCGTGGCGGACTCCCCGCACACCCTGGAGATGTACGAGGCCGTGGCCCGGGGGCTCGCGGACGCCGGCTGGGCGCGCGGCGACATCGCCGACGTGATCGTCTCGGTCGAGTCCCTGGTCTTCGGCGCCGCCTACGACGCCACCGCGCCGGCCGACATCTTCGACCCCGGGGAGCGCTCGGACCTGGCCCCGGTGTTCACGGACGCCGTGCGGGCCCGCCCCGCGGACGCGGCGGCGGCGGCCGACGAGGCGTTCGACGTGGCGCTGCGCGCCATGCTGGACGGCCTGCGCCTGCGCCTGGCGGCCGGGCGGGGCTGACCCGCCCGGCCCGATCAGGCGTCCAGGGCGTGCATGACGTGCTTGACCTGGGTGTACTCCTCCACCGAGTAGAGGGAGAGGTCCTTGCCGTAGCCGGAGTTCTTGAACCCGCCGTGCGGCATCTCGGAGGTCAGCATGACGTGGGTGTTGACCCACACGCAGCCGAACTCGAGGTCGCGGGACACCCGCATGGCCGTGCCGTGGTCGGTGGTCCACACGCTCGAGGCCAGCGCGTAGTCCACGTCGTTGGCGAGCTCGAGCGCCTCCTCCTCGGTGCTGAAGGGCTGCACGGTGAGCACCGGGCCGAACGTCTCCTCCTGCACGAGGGCGTCGTCCTGGTGCACCCCGGTCACCACGGTGGGCTCGAAGAAGTAGCCGGGGGCTCCCTCGACCGGCTTCCCGCCGGCGACCACGGTCGCGTGCCCGGGCAGGTCGGCGAGCTTGCGGCAGACGTCCTCGAAGTGCCGGACGTTGTTGAGCGGGCCGTAGAAGTTCTTGGACTCGTCCGGGTCCCCGGTCACGATGTCCCGGGCGGCCGCGGCCAGCAGCCGCACGAACTCGTCGTGGGCGCTGTCCTGGACCAGGATGCGGGTCACCGCGGTGCAGTCCTGGCCGGCGTTGAAGGTGCCGAACTCGACGAGGGCCTTGGCGGCGGCGGGCAGGTCGGCGTCCGCGAACACGACGGCGGGCGCCTTGCCGCCCAGCTCGAGGTGGCCGCGGGTGAGGTTCTGCGCCGCGGCCAGGGCCACGGCACGGCCGGCGCGCACGGAGCCGGTGATGGAGACCATGGAGGGCGTGCGGTGGGCGGTCATGAGCGCCCCCGTGGAGCCGTCCCCCAGGAGGACGTTCACCACGCCTGCGGGGAAGATGCCGTCGATGAGCCGGGCCAGCACGAGGGTGGACTCGGGAGTGGTGTCCGAGGGCTTGAGGACCACGGTGTTGCCCGCGGCCAGCGCGGGGCCGAGCTTCCAGACGGCCATCAGCAGCGGGTAGTTCCAGGGGGTGACCTGCGCGACGACGCCGACCGGCTCCCGCCGCACGTAGGAGGTGTGCTCGCCCATGTACTCCGCCGCGGCCTTGCCCTCGAGGGTGCGGGCCGCACCGGCGAAGAAGCGCAGGTTGTCGGCGCCGGCGCCGACCTCCTCGTCCGCGATCATCTGGCGGGGCTGGCCGGTGTTGCGGTGCTGGGCGTCGACGAGCTCGGAGCTGTGCGCCTCGAGCGCGTCCGCGAGCCGGAGCAGCATGAGCTGGCGCTCGCTCGGGGTGGTGCGCTTCCAGGTCCGGAAGGCCTTCTTGGCGGCGGCGAAAGCCTGGTCCACGTCCGTGGCGTCGGAGACCGGGGAGACGGCCACCGTCTTCCCGGTGGCCGGGTCGACCACGTCGATCCGGCCGGTGCCGTGGGCGTCGACGAAGGCGCCGTCGACGTAGTTCTGCAGGACGTCGCTCATGGTGGGGTCTCCTCTGTGGGCGGGAACACGGTGCCGCCCACTCTAAATGATCGGCTTTCATTTTAGTAGGCTCCGGAGTGACCGGCAGCACAACTCTAGCGCCGCTCCGGCGGGCAGGAATCCCCCTGGTGCGGCCTCACCAGCCCCGGCTGCCCGGGCCACCCTTGAAGGGGCCGACCACCCGCGAGGTGATCCAGCCCCCGTAGAACCCGCCCTCCTGCGGGACCACCCGTTCCCCGTCGACCAGGCACCGGTCCATCGCCCCGGGCAGCACCGCCACGTGCCCCCGCAGGGGCGCGAAGCCGGGCGCCGGGGCGGGATAGGTCCACGCCGCGCGCGGGGCGCCCCGCCGCCCGCCCTGCACGTCGAACCAGGCCGCCGCGCCCTTCCACTCGCACCACGAGGACCCCTCGCAGGGGCGGAGGCTGCCCTCGGCGAAGGCGGCGCGGGGCAGGTAGTAGGTCGGCGGATGACTGGTCTCCAGCACCCGGAGGGCGGCCGTGGTGGCGGCGATGCACGTCCCGCCCAGCCACACCTCCACCCGCTCCGGGGTGGGCTCGACCCGGGGCGGACGCGGATAGTCCCACACGGACTCCTGGCCGGGACCCGGGATCCGGGGCCGAGGTCTGCTCATGCGCGCTCCGTCCGGACGCCCCGCCCGTCTCGGCCGACCGGCCGGCCACGGGACGTCACAATGTGCTGAGGGGTGCATCACTATGCTACGGCGCGTGACGGCACCCTGGAAGTGCTTGCCGCGGAAATAATATGATCTCCGGGTGCTTATCTCAGGTCTCCTCATCGGCGCCGCCCTCGGGTTCGTCCTCCAGCGCGGCCGTTTCTGCGTCACCGGCGCGTTCCGCGACGTCTGGATCGCGAAGAACACGTGGTGGCTGTCCGCCCTGTTCGTGGCCATCGCGGTCCAGTCGGTCGGCGTGTGGGTGCTCGACGCCCTCGGCGTGATCACCCTCTCCTCCACCGGCTTCGCGTGGCTGGCCACGGTCCTCGGCGGCTTCGTCTTCGGCTTCGGCATCGTCCTCGCCGGCGGCTGCGCCACCGGCACGTACTACCGGGCGGCCGAGGGCCTCGTCGGCTCCTGGTTCGCCCTGCTCTTCTACGCCCTGTTCGCGGCGATCTCCAAGTACGGCCCGCTCGCCGGGACCACGCAGGCGCTGCGCGGGATCACGACCGAGAACGGCACGATCCACGAGACCCTGCACGTCTCCCCGTGGATCCTCGTCGCCCTGCTGGTCGCGGTCGCGGCGCTCTGGGCACGCCACCACCTCACCAAGCCCCGGATGAAGGTCGCCACCCTCCCGCCGGAGCGGACAGGCCTCAACCACCTGCTGTTCGAGAAGGCCTGGAACCCGTTCGCGACCGCCGTGGTGATCGGCCTCATCGCGCTCGTGGCCTGGCCCGCCAGCTGGGCCACCGGCCGGGAGTTCGGCCTCGGCATCACGGGCCCCTCCGCCAACATCGCCAACTACCTCACCACCGGTGACCTCGAGATGGTCGACTGGGGCGTGCTCCTGGTGGTCGGCATCCTCGTCGGGTCGTTCGTCGCGGCCGCGGGATCCGGGGAGTTCAAGCTCCGCGTCCCCGACGCGCAGACCATCGTCCGGTCCATCGCCGGCGGCGCCCTGATGGGCATCGGCGCGGCGTGGGCCGGCGGCTGCACCATCGGCAACGGGCTCGTCGAGACCTCGATGTTCTCGTGGCAGGGCTGGATCGGCCTGGGCGCCATGATCCTCGGCACCGGGGCCGCCGCCAAGATCTTCATCGCCCCCCGCAAGAAGTCCGCCGCCCCGGGCCGCGTCCCGGCCGGCGTCTGAACCCCACCGACACCGACCCCCAGGAGGCACTCCTCATGGCACAGCACATCCTCGAGACCGACGGTCTCGTCTGCCCGTTCCCCGTCGTCGAGGCGAAGGCCGCGATGGCCGAGATGCCCGCCGGCGACGAGCTCGTCATCAACTTCGACTGCACGCAGGGCACCGAGGCCATCCCGCGCTGGGCGGCCGAGAACGGCTACCCGGTCACGCAGTTCTCCAAGCGCGGCGCGGCCGAGTGGTCGATCACCGTGCAGAAGGCCTGACCCCCGGGCACCCCACGGCGGACCCCCGCGGCCGAGCTGATCGGCCGCGGGGGTCCGTCCTTGCAGTGCGTGACCGCCCGGAATGCCCGGGGCCCGAGCAGCGTTCCCCCGGCATGGCGGTGATGCGGACCACGATCCTTCCCCTGGCGCTGGCTGTCCTGCTCCTGGTCGCCGCGTGCACGCCCAGGGCCTCCGGCGGAGCCGGACCACCGACCTCGGGGCCGACCGAGGGGGCGGGCACGGGGTTCACGCTTCCGGCCGAAGGGCTCGCGCTCCAGGTCGTGCACACCGGCGGCTTCCTCACCCCGCAGCTGCTGGCCGCCCGGCTGCCGCTCGTCAGCGTGTACGCCGACGGGCGGGTCATCACGCAGGGCCCGCAGATCGAGATCTTCCCGCCTCCGGCCCTGCCGAACCTGCAGGTGCAGCACGTCGACGCGGAGGCCGTGTCCGTCCTGGTCGACCGTGCGCTCCGGGCGGGGGTCGCCGGCTCCGCGGACCTGGGCCGCCCGCCGGTGGCAGATCTCCCCACGACCCGCTTCACCGTGGTGACGCGGGAGGAGACCCATGTGCGGGAGGTCTACGCACTGGGTGCCGAGGGCCCGCCCGGCCCGCCGGGCGGGGACCAGCCGGGCAGCGCCCCGCCCGGCGGCCCGGGCAGCGGCCTCACCCCGGAGCAGCAGACGGCCCGGGCGGAGCTGCAGGACCTGCTCCGCGCGCTCGTCGACCCGGCGTCGGTGCTGCCCGCCGAGGCCGTCGGAGAGCAGGAGCAGTACCTCCCTGCGGTGGTCGCCGGCATCGTCACGGAATGGACGGACCCGCAGACCGGCCTGGACACCGAGCCCGTGCCGTGGCCCGGTCCGCCGCTGCCCGGAGCACCGTTCGAGCCGCGACTGGGACTGAGCTGCGTGCTCGCCGACGGGGAGCAGGCCCAGGAGGTCCTGGCGGCGGCGCGCTCGGCCAGCACCGCCACCCCCTGGCTCTCCGAGGACGGCCGGCGCTGGTCCGTGGCCCTGCGCCCGTTGCTGCCCCACGAGAAGGACTGCGCGGACCTGGCGCAGCGGTGACTGCGCACCCGGAGCCCGCCCCGTGAGCCCAGGGTCTCTCCGGTCCCGCCCCGCTAGGCTCGGGAGGACGATGCACCGCTTCCCCGGAAGGAGCCACCCGTGAGCCTCCGTTCGGCCCTGCTGGCGCTGCTCTCCTCGGGCCCGCTGACGGGCTACGACGTGGTCAAGCAGTTCAGCACCTCGGTGGGCCACGTCTGGCACGCCCCCGACTCGCAGATCTACCCCGAGCTGCGGAAGATGCATGCGGAGGGGCTGCTCTCGAGCCGCCCGGTCCCGTGGGGGTCCCGCGGGTCCACCAAGACCGAGTACTCGATCACTCCCGAGGGCGAGCGCGCCCTGCGGGAGTGGCAGGACACCCCGCTCAGCTACGTCAGGGCGCGTGATCCCGCCCAGCTGAAGGCCGCCTACTTCGAATGGGCCTCCCCCGGGGCGGCGGCCGCGCAGCTGCGCGCGCACCTCGAGCACTACCGGCAGCAGCGAGCCCAGGCCCTCGAGCAGATCCGGGCGCTGGAGGACCGCACGAACCCCACCCTCGCCCGGCGCCTGGCGGCCAACCCGGAGGACCAGTGGGAGCGGATCACCCGGTTCAAGGTCTTCGCCTACGAGGGGCAGGTGGCCCGCGCCGAGCAGGAGATCGCGTGGGCCGAGCGCGGCCTGCGGCTGCTCGCGGAACTGGGCGAGCCGGACGACCCCGGCACGCCGGAGGCGCCCTGACACCGGCCCGGGACGCGGGTGCGTAGGCTGGCCGCAGCCCCACTCCCGGCCGAAGGACCCGCCATGACCCGCGCGCCGCTGCCCCGTCTTCTCGCCCCCGTCCTGTGCGCCGGGCTGCTCCTGGCGGGCTGCGCCCAGGACACCGGCCCGGGGGCTGCGGCCACGCCCGCCGCGGGCGGGAGCTCGTCGTCGTCCGTCCCTTCCCCGACCCCTCCCCACTCCCACCCCCACCCCCCGAGGAGCCCGCCGAGCTGATCGGCGGGGGCACCGAGGTGTTCCCCGGGCGCCGGATGGTGGCGCTCTACGGCCACCCCGGCACCCCCGGCCTGGGGGCGCTCGGCGAGCAGGGCCCCCGGGAGTCCGTCACCCGCGCGAAGGAGCTGGCCGCGCAGTACGAGCCCTTCAGCGAGGAGCCGGTGGTCCCGGCGTTCGAGATCATCGCGACCACGGCGTCGGCGGAGCCCGGCGAGGACGGGGACCACTCCCGGGAGTCGACGGTGGAGGACCTGCGCCCGTACGTGGACGCCGCGGCGGAGCACGACGTCTACGTGGTGCTCGACCTCCAGCCCGGGCACCAGGACTTCCTGAGCCAGGCGCAGCAGTACGAGGAGCTGCTGCGCCTGCCCAACGTCGGACTGGCCCTGGACCCGGAGTGGCGGCTCGCCCCGGGGCAGGTGCACATGGTCCAGATCGGCTCGGTGGACGCGGCCGAGATCAACGCGACGACGGCGTGGCTGGCGGACCTCACCGCCCGCCACGACCTGCCGCAGAAGGTCGTGCTGCTGCACCAGTTCGCGGACTCGATGATCACGGACCGGCACCTGGTGGACGCCTCGCGCCCGGAGCTCGCGCTCGTGCTGCACGCCGACGGCCACGGCACCCCGGACCTGAAGATGGGGACGTGGGCGCGGCTGCAGCAGGGGCTGCCCCCGGGGATCCGGATGGCCTGGAAGAACTTCTACGACGAGGACACCCCCACCTTCACCCCGGAGCAGACGTTCGCGATCGAGCCGCGGCCCTGGTTCGTCTCATACCAGTGACCCCTCGGCCCCCGGGGAGCTCCTGCCTACGATGAGGAGGGCGGACGGGCAGCCCGCCGGTCCGCCGATCGAGGAGGACCCCATGAAGGCGCTCGTCTACCACGGACCGGGGCACAAGGCGTGGGAGGACGTCCCCGCCCCCACGATCCAGGACCCGACCGACGTGATCGCGAAGGTCGACACGACGACCATCTGCGGCACCGACCTGCACATCCTCAAGGGCGACGTCCCGGCGGTGACCGACGGCCGGATCCTGGGTCACGAGGCGATCGGCACGATCACCGAGGTCGGCGCCGCCGTGACCGGCCTGGCGGTCGGCGACCGGATCATCATCCCCGCCGTCACCAACTGCGGGAAGTGCTCCTACTGCAGGAACAACCAGCCCTCCCACTGCCAGACGCTCGGGGGCGTGGGCTGGGTCTTCGGCCACCTCGTCGACGGCACGCAGGCCGAGTACGTGCGCGTCCCGTTCGCCGAGACCTCCGTGCACCAGGTCCCCGAGGGCCTCGACGACGAGGACGTCCTGTTCCTCACCGACGCCCTGCCCACGGGCTTCGAGATCGGCATCCTCAACGGCAGCACGAAGCCCGGGGACACGGTGGCGATCGTCGGGGCGGGCCCGGTGGGCCTGGGCGCGGTGATGACCGCCAACCTCTGCGGCGCGGGACGGGTAATCACCGTGGACCTGGACGAGAACCGGATGGACAAGGCGCTCGAGCTCGGCGCCACCGACAAGGTCGATGCGGGGGACCCGGACGCCGTCGAACGGATCAGGGCGCTGTCCCCGGACGGGCTAGGCGTGGACGTGGCCATCGAGGCCGTCGGGATCCCGCAGACGTTCCGGACGTGCCTGGACGTCGTGCGGCCCTACGGGACCGTGGCCAACGCCGGGGTGCACGGCAAGCCGGTCGAGCTGCCGCTGGACCGGCTGTGGATCTCCAACGTCCGGATCACCACGGGCCTCGTCGACTGCCGGACCGTGGGCAGCCTGCTCAACATGGTCCGCTCCGGCCGGCTCGACGCGAAGGCGATGGCCACGCACCGCTTCACGATGTCCCAGATGGAGGAGGCCTACGACCTGTTCGGCAACGCCGCGCAGCACCGGGCGGTGAAGGTCGTCATCCGCGCCGACTGAACGGTTGCTAGCGTGTGGCCGTGCGGACCGACAGACTCCAGAGCCCCCGGCAGCGGAAGACCATCGACCGGCTGGCCCGCTGGCTCACGCGCGCCCACGGAGCGGACCCGGGGTGGGACGCCCTGGTGCTGGACGTCCTCAGCGTGGGCCAGGACCTGCGCCTGCAGGTGCGGGAGGTCCGCGGCGGCACCACGTCCCACCACCCCGTGGACGTCGCCGGGCGCGGCGCCCCACGGCGGCTGGTCCGCGCCCTCCAGGACGACTACGCCGACCTCGTGGACGGGACCTGGCTCTCGGCCACCCTGCTCGTCACGGTCTCCGAGCGGCGCTGGGCCCGGCCCGGGGTGGAGCTGGTCCTGAACTACGCCGACGAGCCCCGTCTCCCGGCGCACGCCCCGCACCCGGTCGCGGCCGAGGACTGGCGGCGGCACCTGGCCCGCTACCGGCGGATGGACCGGAAGATCCCAGGCTGGCTGCGGCAGCGCCTGGCCGAGGCCGGCCTCGACGTGCCCGAGCGCTGAGCCGGGCCGTTCGCCGTGCGGGAACATCCGGCCCGCCGCCCCGGATGCTGTTCCTTCAGCATGCTGAGGGGTCTACGCTGGGGGCATCTGTTCACCGACGGAAGGAGATTCCATGGGACTCGGAGACAAGATCAGCAACGCCGCGGAAAAGGCGGGCGGTGCTGCCAAGGAAAAGGTCGGCGACGCCACCGACAACCGCGACCTTCAGGCCGAGGGCCAGGCGGACAAGCTGTCCGGCAGCGCCAAGCAGGCCGGCGAGAACGTCAAGGACGCGGGCAAGAACTTCAAGGACGGCGTCTGAGTAGTACGGTTCAGCCGTCGAACCACCAGGAGGGCCCCGGTGTCGTGCGCGACACCGGGGCCCTCCGCCGTCCGGGCTCAGCCGCGCGGGTCGTCCCGCCCGGACTCCACCCCGGCGAGCTCCTCCTGGGCCCCGTGCCCGGTGCGCGCCCGGGTGCGGGCGTCCACGGCCAGGAGGACGAGGACGACGACGCACCCGGCCGCGGCGGCGAGCAGCTGCAGCCACCAGTCCCCCTCGGGAGCGAGCAGGGTGCGGTCCTCGAGCTGCCACGGCCACAGGGTGCGCAGAGCACCGAGCATCAGCCGGTCAGCGCCAGCATGGTCACCCGGTGGTGGTGGTCCAGCAGCCACTGCAGGCCCTTCACGATCACCACCATGCCGAGGGCTGCGCCCAGCAGGAACAGGGACAGGTAGCCGAGGTCGAGCTCGTCCACGGCACGCAGGGTCGGCTGGTAGAGCCCGATGGTCAGCAGCAGGAAGGACCCGGAGAGGCCGGGCAGCAGCAGCGCGGACACGGCGACCATGGCCGCCAGGACCACGAGCACGGGCGTGGGGGTCACCGTGGTGGGCGGCACGGAGACCAGCACGAACGCCAGGACGGTCGCGGCGGCCACGACCGCCGCGTCCCGGGCGCGCAGGGCCCCGCCGGCCAGGCGCAGGGGCACGCCGACGGAGGCCAGGACCATGCCGAAGAACAGCGCGCGCATGGTGACCGGGTACTCCTCCACGAGGTGGCTCATCGGCCCGGCCACGGTCAGCAGGGCCGCGACCATGCCGATCGCCACGGGCAGCACGATCCGCCACTCGACCCGGGCCAGGTGGTGCCTCGCTCCGGCGGCGCGCTCGGGGCCCAGCAGGAGACGCTTTCCCGCGGAGACCACGTGGCCGGCCGAGTTGATGAGCTCGTCGTAGATGCCCACCACCAGGGCCACGGTGCCTCCGCTGACGCCGGGGACGGTCTCGACCACCCCGATCAGTGCGCCGCGCACCACGTTGCCCGGGAGGCTGCGGCGGACGGACCCTCCGGTGTCCGGCGCCCCGCCGGGGGCGGCACCGGGGGAACGGTCGGCACCGGCCTGCGCGGTGGACGGGACGCCGGAGGGCGTCGAGGGCTGGTCCGGGACGGGGGAAGCGGGCACGGGGGCTCCTGGGCGAGGGGACGGCATGGGCTCCTGCCAGGCTACCGGGGCCGGCCGGGCGTGCCGCGGCGGGGCCGCCCGTAGACTGGCCCGACCCTTCGTGCCCTCGACCCAGGAGCCCTCCCATGAGTCCCGACCACGTCGGTTTCGCCCTCGTCCTGCTCGCAGCGCTGTTCCTGGTGGGGAAGTGGCTGCGGGTCAAGGTCCGGTGGATCCAGAAGGTCTTCCTGCCCAGCTCCATCATCGTGGGCTTCCTCGCCCTCCTGGCGGGCCCCCAGGTGCTCGGCCGGGTCGGGGAGGCGGCGGGCGTCGGCTGGCTCGCGGACGGCGGGCTGTTCACCCCGCAGATCCTCGAGGTCTGGTCCGCGCTGCCCGGTCTGCTGATCAGCGTGGTCTTCGCGACCCTCTTCCTCGGCGCCACGATCCCCGGACCCCGGCGCGTGGCCAAGCTCGCGGGCCCGCAGCTGTCCGTGGGCCTGGCCTTCGGCTCCGGGCAGTACGTGGTGGGGCTGCTGCTGGTGGTGCTGGTGCTCACCCCGCTGTTCGGCATCTCCCCCATGGCCGGGGCGCTCATCGAGATCGGTTTCGAGGGCGGCCACGGCACGGCCGCCGGCATGCGCGGCGTCATGGAGGAGGTGGGCTTCGCCGACGGCGCGGACCTGGCCCTCGGCATGGCCACGATCGGCCTCGTGGGCGGGATCGTGATCGGCATCGCGGTGATCAACTGGGGCGTGCGGACCGGGCGCACCCGGGTGCTCCAGGGCGATGTCGAGCAGTCCGTGGAGGAGCAGAAGGGTCTCTACCGCCGCGACGAGAACATCCCCGCGGCCATGATGACCTCCCGTCCGGCGTCCATCGAGCCGCTGACGCTGCACGTGGCCGTCGTGGGCGTCGCGATCCTCATCGGCTACCTCATGCTCACCGCCCTGCAGTGGATCGAGCAGGCCCTGTGGGCGGACACCGTGGAGCTGCTCGCCTTCGTGCCGCTCTTCCCCCTGGCCATGCTGGGCGGGGTGGTGGTGCAGCTGGTCATGGACCGGCGCGGCATCGGCCACCTGCTGGACCACCAGATGATGCTGCGCATCCAGGGGCTCGCCCTCGACTTCCTGATCCTCGCCGCGATCGCCACCCTGTCCCTCACCGCGATCGCCGCGAACTGGGAGGCCTTCCTGGTCCTCTCCCTCGCCGGCGTGGTGTTCTGCACCGGCTTCCTGCTCTACTTCGTGCCCAAGGTCATTCCCGACTACTGGCTCGAGCGCGGCATCGGGGACTTCGGGCAGTCCATGGGGGTGACGGCCACCGGCCTGATCCTCATGCGCATCGCCGACCCGCACGACGAGAGCCCGGCCATGGAGGCCTTCGGCTACAAGCAGCTGTTCTTCGAGCCGTTCTTCGGCGGCGGCCTGGTCACGGCCGCCTCGGTGCCGCTGATCTACCAGTTCGGCCCGTGGCCGCTGCTCGTGGTCATGTCGGTGGTGTTCGTGGCCGCCCTCGGCGGCGGCATCGTCCACCGCCGCCGGCTCGTGGCGCGCGGGGACGCCCGCCCCCTGTCCGTCCGGGCGTAACCCGGTCCCCGTCCGTGGCAGGGTCCCCGGCGGGGTGGCAGACTCGGTCTCCACCGCCCGTCGAGGGGATCCGGCCATGACCACCGCGCTGCTCGCCACCGACCACGGACCGATGCCCGCCCACGTGGCGGTGCCCGCCGCTGAGCCGCCCTGGCCCGGTGTGGTCGTGGTGCACGACTTCACCGGGATGAGCCGGGACCTGCGCCACCAGGCGGACTGGCTGGCGGAGGAGGGCTTCCTCGCCGTGGCCCCCGACCTCTTCCACCGGGGCGGCCGGCTGCGCTGCCTGCGCACGGTGCTGAAGGACCTCGGCGCCCGCCGCGGGCGCACGTTCGACGACGTGGAGGCGGCCCGCCGGTGGCTCGCCGCCCGCCCCGACTGCACCGGGCGGATCGGCGTCATCGGCTTCTGCATGGGCGGCGGCTACGCCCTCGCACTGGCCGCGGAGCACGGCTTCGCGGCCTCCAGCACGAACTACGGCGGCTGTCCCGAGGGAGCGGAGCAGTGGCTGCCGCGGGCCTGCCCGATCGTGGGCAGCTACGGCGGCGCGGACGGCTCGCCCCTGGGCGCGGACGCCGGGCGCCGCCTGGAGGGCATCCTCACCGAGACCGGGGTGGAGCACGACATCAGGATCTACCCCGGGGTGGGCCACGGCTTCATGAACGACCACGACCCCGCCGACCTCACCCTCCTGCTGAGGGTGCTGGGCCGGTTCAGCCGCACCGCCTACGACGCCCCCGCCACCCAGGACGCCCGGCGGCGGATCACCGCCTTCTTCGACCGGCACCTGCGGGAGGACGCCCCGGCGCCGGGGTGACCCGGCGCCGCTCAGCCGCGGCGCCGTTCAGCCCCGCGCCGGCGGGCGGCCGCGCCCGGGCGGAAGCGGGCCGGGACCCCGCCGGCCCCGGTGGCGAGATCGGCGGCCATCGCCCCGAGCAGCGGCGCGAACTTCCCCCCGTGCCCCGAGCAGGGCGAGACCACGGTGATCCCGCCGGCGGAGTCCAGCACGAACTCCTCGTCCGGGGTGCTGGTGAACAGGCACGTGGCCTCGGCGTAGGGCTCGGGGACCAGTCCCGGCAGGCGGGCCCGCACGTGGGCCACCACCCGGGCGCGGTGGACGGGGTCGACCACGCCGTCCTGCACGGCCGCCGAGCGCAGGAGCCGCCCGCCGTGGTACTCGGCGACCTTCTGGCCGCGGCAGCCGGCGTCCCGCCCGCCGGGCAGGGAGTAGACCGGCTTCCCCCCGTCCTCGTGGATCGTGGTGGGCCAGGGCTGCCCCGGGTCCCGGTACGGGAAGTGGAAGGCGTTCTCCTGCCGCACGCTCAGCCGCGGCAGGCCTGCCAGGAACGCCGGCGGCAGGGGCAGCTCCCCCAGCAGGTCGGGCAGGTGGCCGCCCGCGGCGACCACCACGTGCCCGGCGTCGAGCGTCTCCCCGCGGGGGCCGGAGACCGTGAACCCGGCGCCGGTCCGGACGATCCCCCGGACCGGCCAGGCGGTGCGCAGCTGCGCCCCGGCCGCCGCCGCGAGCTCCACCATGGCCTCGACGGTCGCCTGGGCGTCCAGCACCCCGGCCCCCGGCTGGTACAGGACCGGGGTCTCGACGGTCAGCTGCGGCCACCGGGAGCGGGCCCGGGCCGGGCCGAGCAGCTCGTGCGCCACGCCGGCCGCCTCGAGGACACGGGCCAGGCGCTCGGGCTCCCGCCCCCGGCCGTGGTCCACGCCGCCGACCCGGTCGATCAGCCGGCGCCCCGACCCGCGCTCCAGCTGGGCCCACCAGGGCTCGGAGCGGACGACGAGCTCCGCGTAGAAGGGGTCCGCGTAGGCGTAGCGGAAGATCCGGGCGGACCCGTGCGAGGAGCCCCGCGGGCCGGCCGGGACGTCACGCTCCACGAGCACGACCTCCTCGCCGCGCTCGGCCAGCTGCCAGGCGGTGGCGGCGCCCATCAAGCCGGCGCCGACCACCACGTACCGGGCCGAGGTCATGGGCTGGTCCTTTCACCGTGCCGGACGAGGAGACGTGGCGGGCCGGCGTGCCGCGGTGCGGGCATCCCGGCCCGGACGCCCGCCAGGGACGTCGCGCCGGGAGCGCGGGACGACCGTGACAGTCTGACCGCCGGCCGCCTGCGCGGGCAACCGCGCCGGTGCGCTCCCGCCAGGGGTGCGGCCGGCGACGACGCACCGGGCCGACGCACCGCACCGAGCACCGCCGCGGACGCCCCGCCCGGGGAGCGGGACCGGCAGGATGGGTCCATGAGCATCCTCATCGGCCTGGACATCGGCGGCACCAAGACCCACGGCCTGCGCGCCGAGGGCGGCACGGTGGCGCAGGAGGCGTTCGGCGGCAGCGCGAACGTGCAGAACGTCAGCCGTGACGCGGCGGCCTCCGTGCTGGCGCAGGTCCTCGCCGAGCTGGGGGCCGCGGACGCGGACGTCGTGGTGGCGGGCGCCGGCGGGGTGGACACCGCGGCCGACGCGGAGGCGCTGCGCGGGCTGATCGCCCCGCACGCGGGCCGGGCCCGCGTCGTCGTGGTGCACGACACCCGGCTCGTGCTGGCCGCCGGAGGCTGCCGCACGGGGATCGCGGTCATCGCCGGCACGGGCTCCGCCGCGTGGGGGACCGCGCCCGGCGGGCGGGAAGCCCGCGCCGGGGGCTGGGGCCACCTGCTCGGCGACGAGGGCAGCGGCTACTGGATGGGCCGGGAGCTGGTGCGCCGCGCGCTCGCCCGGCACGACGACGGGCAGGCCCCCGACGCCCTGGACCGGGCGGTCCTCGACCGCTGCGGCCTCGCACAGCCCGGCGGACTCATCGAACGCTTCCACACGCTCCCCGAGCGCGGGCTCTGGGCGGGCCTCTCCCGGGTGGCGTTCGAGGCGGCCGCGCAGGACGAGGACGCGATGCGGCTGGTGGACCGCACCGCGGACGCCCTGGCGGAGCTCGCCGCGACCGTGTCCCGGCGCCTGGCGCTGTCCGGGCCGGTGGTGGTCGGCGGCGGCCTCGCGGTGCACCAGCCGCTGCTGCGGGAGCGACTCCGGGAGGCCGCCGCACGGCGGGGGCTCGGTGAGGTGCGGGTGCTCGACCGCGCCCCCGTGCACGGCACGCTGCGCCTGGCGGACCAGCCGTGAGCGGGGACGGCGGCGGGGCCCTACCCTGAACGGGTGACCACCCTCTCCCCTGCCCGCCGCCCCGGCCTGCGCCCGACCGCCTACGTGCTGGCGGCCGTCGTCTCCGTCCAGTTCGGCGGTGCCCTCGCCGCGGTCCTCGTCCCGCTGATCGGCGCCTCCGCCACGGTGACGATGCGCCTGCTCCTCAGCGCCGTGATCATGCTGCTCGTCATCCGGCCGCGGCTGCGCGGACGCAGCCGCGAGGCCTGGCGCGCCGGACTGCTGTTCGGGGCCGCGCTGGCCGGGATGAACTTCGCGTTCTACCAGTCCCTGGCCACGCTGCCGCTGGGCGTGGCGGTGACCGTGGAGTTCCTGGGCCCGCTCGCGCTCTCGGCGGTGCTCTCCCGCCGCGGCCGGGACGTGCTCGCCGTGCTCGCGGCGCTGGCCGGGGTCGTGCTGATCTCCCAGGCGCTCACGGTGCCGTGGGCGGAGCTCAACCTCGTGGGCATCGCCTGGGCGGCGCTGGCAGGGGTGGGCTGGGCGGCCTACATCCTGGGCAGCCGCTCCGCGGGCCGGCACTTCGACCAGCTGGACGGCCTCGCCGTGGCGCTGGTCGTGGCCGCGGTCCTGGTCACCCCCGTGGGCGTCGCCACCGCCCACGCCCCGGCCCTGACGTGGGGCGTGCTCGCCGGCGGGGTGGGGATCGCCCTGATGTCCTCGGTGGTGCCCTACTCGCTCGAGCTCCTGGCCCTGCGGTCCATCCCGCCGAAGGTCTTCGGGATCCTCCTCAGCCTGGAGCCCGCCGTCGCGGCGCTGGCGGGACTGCTGGTGCTCGGCCAGGGGCTCACCGCCCTGCAGCTGCTGGGCATGGGCCTGGTCGTGGCGGCCAGCGCCGTGGTCATGGTGGGCAGCGGGACACCCGAGGCCCCCGCGGTGACCGGGCCCGTCGAGCTGGCCCGGCCGCGCGCCGAATGATCAGCCCCCTGTGCAAACAGGGGGTTCCCGTGATGGGATGGGGCCATGGAAGCCAATGAGATCATGGACCGCATCCGTTCCGCCCGCGACCACGCCCTGGAGCAGGAGCGCGAGGAACGCCAGAACATCGCCGACGCGGACACCGCGGACAAGCAGGGCGCCGCGAGCGTGCGCCTGGCCACCCGGCAGGCGGTGCGCGAGCCTTCGACGACATCCTCGGGGAGAGCACCGATCCCGCGCAGGACGGCTGAGCCCACGCGACGGCACCTGAGAACCTCCGGAGGACCACGATGAGCCGGGTGGCCGTGGTGGGCGCGGGCATCGTCGGCCTCGCCACCGCCCACGCCCTGCGCGCCCGGGGCGCCGACGTCACCCTGTACGAGTCCGGCCCGCCCGGCGGCGGCCAGTCCGCCGGGCAGTCCGGATCTTCCGGCACGCCCACGACGACCCCCGGCTGGTGGCGCTGGTCGCCCGCAGCCGGGCTCTGTGGCGGGCCTGGGAGCAGGAGTTCGGCGTGGAGCTGATCTCCCCGGACGGGGCCGTGGCCATCGGGGACGGCGTGGCCGAGAAGCTGCGCACCCTGGAGGCCTTCCCGGACATCCCCGTCCGGCGGCTCGAGCCCGCGGAGCTGCGCGAGCGGCTGCCGCTGCTGGCCGCCTGGGACGGGCCGGCCATGCTCGACGCCGAGGGCGGGGCGATCCGCACCCTGGCCGCCGTGGGCGCCCTCACGGACCGGCTGCGGGAGTCGATGCTGCACGAGCACGTGCTCTCGGTGCGGCGCACCGGCCCCGGCCGGGTGGAGGTGCGCACCGGCACCACCTGCGAGGACCACGACCACGTGGTCCTGTGCGCCGGGCGGGGCACCGCCCCGCTGGCGCACGGGGCCGGTCTCCGGCTGCCGGTCGCCCTGGGCGCCCACGTCCGGCTGACCTTCGCCGTGCCGGACCCGCCGGGGGCGGCCGGGCTGCCCACGTTCCAGGACAGCAGCGGCGCGTTCGGGGAGACGGGGGTCTACGCCGCGCCGTACCCGGACGGCCGGCACTACTCCGTGGGCCTCAGCGCCGACACGGACGCCCGCGCGGACGGCAGCCTGGCCGACCCCGGGCAGCTCGCCGCGTTCGCCGAACGCACGGTCGGCTATGTGCAGCGGGCCCTGCCCGGGCTCGACCCGTCCCCGGTGGACCACGTGCACTGCTGGGTCACCCGCCTGCCCTGGGGCGACGACGGCGTGGGCGTGTGGTCCGAGGACGGGCTCACCGCCCTGGCCGGGCACAACCTGTTCAAGCAGGCCCCCGCGCTGGGCGAGGCGCTGGCCGAGACCGCCCTGAGCGGCACGGCCCCCGGGGACCTGCACCACGCGCAGCGGTTGGGCCGTTCCACCGGCTGAGGCCCGCCGGCCTCACGAGACCGTGCCGGACGCCCCGATCGGCGGGGCCGGATCAGCAGGACCCGGAGCCGGCTCGTCGCGGGCCAGGGCGGCGAAGAGCTCCTCCGCCGCCGCCGAGGGCACCACACGGTTGGGATCGTAGAGGTCCGGTTCCCACGGCATCGTCGCGATGCTGATGTTCTCCCGCGGAACGCGCGCCAGGCCGGCCCCGAGCCGGACGAGGGTCCGGCGATCGGCGAGGTCGGTGTCGGCGCACACCGAGGACGTCACGGCGTCCGCCAAGGAGTACGCCCGGCCGGGATGCGTGACCAGCCTCCGTTCCCGGACCCGGTCCACGATCGTGTACATCACCGTCTGCTGGTTGCCCATCCGCCCGATGTCGCTGCCCTCCGGGAAGCTGTCCCGCGTCCGCGCCCACGCCAGGGCCTGCTGCCCGTCGAGCACCTGCTCACCGGCCGGCAGGTCCAGCTCCGCCTTCGGGTCGAACATGGCCTCGGGCAGGTCCACGGGCAGACCGTCCAGCGCGTCGACGACGCGGGCGAAGCCCTCGAAGCGCAGCTCGAGGAAGTGGTCGAGCCGCACCCCGCTCAGTGCCTCCACCGCCGACACGAGGCAGCCAGGGCCGGCGCCCAGCGCACCGTTGACCATGCCGTAGTAGCCGGAGAACGCGTAGCCGAGGTCCTCGGTGCACGCGGGCAGGTCCAGCACGGTGTCGCGCGGGATCTGCACGGCGTCGATCCGGGAGCGGTCCTCGCTCAGGTGGACCAGGACCATGGAGTCAGCACGGTCCCCCATCCCCGGGTCGTCGTCCCGGGCGTCCGAGCCGACGACGAGGAGGTTGACCCCGCCCCCGCCGACCGCGGCGACGTCCTCCCGCACCAGGTCCACCGTGTCGATGTTCCCGGCCAGCCGGGCGAAGCGCACGGCCGTGGCCGAGACCGTGGCCGCCACCAGCAGGACGAGCGCGACGGCGAGCGCCACGACCAGCCGCCACCGGTGCATCGGCGCCGGGGCGGACGGCTGGGAACGAGGAAAGGTCGGCATGCGGCTCCTGCGTCGGCTCGGGCATGGCGTCGGGGCGCACCAGGAGGGCACAGGACGTCAGCCCCGAACTGTAGGACAGCCCTCTGGGTGCCGGCTGGACGCGCCGGGACGGGCAGGCCGAACCCGAGCAGGGATAATGGCATCGGCGTCCGAGCCGGCCCGGCCCGGACGCGCGCAGCACAGATGCGTCAGGGACCAAGGATCGAGCAGAAGAGGTGACCGTGCCGAGAGTCCTGGGGAGCACGGTCGACGACCAGACGAGGTGCATCCACTACCGCACGGCGCTGGACGTCGTCGCGATCAGGTTCTGGTGCTGCCAGGAGTACTATCCCTGCCACCTGTGCCACGCGGAGAGCGCGGGGCACCCGGCCGTGCCGTGGCCGGCCGCCGAGCGCGACGCCGCGGCCGTCCTCTGCGGGGTCTGCGCCCACGAGCTGACCGTGCGCGAGTACCGGGACGCGGACGGCTGCCCGCGCTGCGGTGCGCGCTTCAACCCGGGATGCCGTCTGCACGCCTCCCTGTACTTCGAGGACTGACCCGCACCGTGCCGATCCCCCGCCCCGCCCCCTCCCGCCCCGGCCGCCCGCGCCGCCGGGAGAGCGCTCCGCGCCCCCGGGCCCCTCCGGCCCCCACCCGGGGCTGCGGCTCACGGACGTCACCGTCACCCGGGAGGGCCGGGACGTCCTCCGGGACGTGGACCTGACCCTCGACGAGCACCGCATCGCCGTGATCGGGCTCAACGGCTCGGGCAAGAGCACCCTCGTGCGCCTGCTCAACGCCTGGTGCTGCCCTCCCGCGGAACGGTGCAGGTGGGCGGGCTGAGCACCGCCCGGGACGCCAAGCGGATCCGGCGCCAGGTGGGGTTCGTGTTCCAGCACCCGGAGAACCAGATCGTGATGCCCCTGGTGGCCGAGGACATCGCCTTCGGCGTGCAGAACCTCGGGCTGCGCGGCGCCGAGCTCACCGACCGGGTGGACGCGGTCCTGCATCGCCTGGACATCGCCCACCTGCGGGACCGCGAGTCCTACACGCTCTCCGGCGGGGAGAAGCAGATGGTCGCCCTGGCCGCGGTGCTGGTGATGGAGCCCTCCACCGTCGTCTTCGACGAGCCCGCCACCATGCTCGACCGGCGCAACCGCCGCCGGCTCCAGGCCACGATCGACGGCCTGGACCAGCGGGCGATCGTGGTGACCCACGACCTGGACATGGTCGAGGCCTACGACCGCGCCCTCGTGGTCCACGAGGGCCGCATCGCCTTCGACGGCGATCCCGGCCGGGCGCTCGAGTTCTACTGCCGGATCAGCGACTCGTGACCGGCGCCCGCCCCGCCGGGCCGCTGGCCGCCGTGCCGGCCGGGCCCAAGTTCGCGCTGCTCTTCCTCGCCAGCATCGCCCTGTACGCGGTGCCTGGGCTCGCGGCGCAGATCGGCTTCTTCGTCCTCGCGGCGGCGGCGGTGCTGCTGACCCGCACACCGCTGCTGCGGCTGGCGCGCATGCTGGCCGGGCTGTTCCTCGTCGTGGGGGTCGTCGCCGTCACCCTGGTGCTGACCACCGGCTGGGAGGCCGCCGCGGTCTCGGCCCTGCGGCTGCTCAGCCTCTGCTTCCTCGCCTACGCCGTCACCCTGAGCACCGCGTTCAGCGAGATGCTGGCCCTGTTCGAGGCGCTGCTGCGCCCGGCCCGGCGCCTGGGCCTGAACCCGGCCCAGATCAGTCTGGCCCTGTCCATGACGATCCGGTTCATCCCCGAGATCCGCACCCAGTACCTCGCGATCCGCGAAGCGCAGTTCGCCCGCGGCCTGCACCACCGCCCGGTGGCCGTACTGGTGCCCCTGCTGGTGCGCACGCTGGAGTCCGCCCAGGAGATCTCCGCCGCGATCGACGCCCGGTGCTACGACTCCGCCCCGCCGCAGCCGCGCCCCGCTCCTCCCCTGTCCGACTGAGCTCCCGTCCCGCCCACCCGAAGGATCCCCATGGCCGCCGAGAACCCGCAGACCACCCAGAACACCGTCCTCGTGGCGGTGTTCGCCGCCCTGATCGCCGCCCTGGGCCTGGTGCCGCCCATCACCGTGGGCATCGTTCCCGTGCCCATCACCCTGCAGACCCTCGGCGTGATGCTCGCCGGCGCACTGCTCGGCCCGGTCCGCGGCATGCTCTCGGTGGTCGTGCTGGAGGTCCTCGTGCTCGCCGGGCTGCCGCTGCTGGCCGGCGGCCGGGGCGGGCTCGGGGTGTTCCTGGGGCCGACCGGCGGCTACGTGCTCGGCTGGATCCCGGCCGCCCTGGTCATCGGTCTCCTGGTGCAGCACTGGGCGCTGCGGCAGGCCCGGCCCGCGGCCCGGTTCGCCGCCGTCCTGTTCAGCACGGTCGTGGGCGGGATCGGCGTCGTCTACGCCTTCGGCGTGCCCTGGACGGCCGTGGTCGCCGGGCTGCCGCTGTCCACGTCCCTGCTGGGCTCGCTCGTGTTCGTCCCCGGCGACCTGCTCAAGGCGGTCGTGGCCACCGCCGTGGCCCTCAACGTCCACCGCAGCTACCGCCGCCTGCTCGGCGGCGTGCCGGCCGCGGCGCGGTGAGCGCGCGGGAATGAGCGCGCGGGCAGGTGCGGAGGCCGCGACGCGGGGGCGCCCCGTGGCGGCGCCACGGCGCGCGGAGCGGTGCCCGCGGTGTCTCAGGTCTGCTTGGGAATGATGATCCACAGCGCGATGTAGACCAGCTCCCCCACGCCCACGAGGCCGAAGACGATGAAGCCGAGGCGCACCAGGAACTTCGGGAGACCGAAGCGGTTCGCCAGCGCCGCGCAGACGCCGGCGAGGAGCTTGCCGTTGCGGGGACGGACCAGTGTGGTAGCCATGCCCGGAGTCTACGCTCGCACCGCCGGACACGCCCGGGCCGGAGCCGTCCGCTCCGGCCCGGCCGAGCGGCCGGCGGAGCGGACGGCGGAGGCGTCAGAGGTCGACGACGCCCTTGTCGCCCTTGACGGTGTCCCCGGTGACCTTGGCCTTGACCAGGTTGGCCACCTGGGTGACCTTGCCCCCGCCGGGGGTGTCCCAGTACTCGGCGGAACGGCCGGTGACCTCGATGAGGACGTTGTCCGGGTTCTCGGGCCCGCCCTCCAGCCACGAGCCGGTGAAGCTGTCCCACAGCTCCTTGAGCTTGTCCACGTCGTTGAGCACCAGCGCGGTCCCGGTGAGCGAGACCCAGGCGCCCTCGCCGGCGTAGGCGACGTTGACGGAGGGCCGCTGCTGGAGGTCCTGCACCTGGTCCGAGGTGCGCTCGGCGATGAAGTACACGGTGCCGTCGAAGTCCACGTCCTGCGTGGCCATCGGCTTGGAGATGAGGTTGCCGTGCTCGTCGGCGTGGGTGAGCATGGCGATGCGGGTCTTCCGGATGAGCTCGCGCACCTTGGCGGCGCCGTCGTGCTGATCGGTCATGGGGATGCCCTTCTCTCGTCGACCACCGCGGTTCCGCGGCGCGAACGGCCAGTCTACGAACCCCGGGCGGATCGCACGAGGGGCCGCCCCGGCGGGGAGCGACGGAGTAGGTTGGGCAGGGAGACCGCACCGATGCCCGCACCTGCCCGGAAGGACCCGCCCATGCCCCAGCTCTCCGCCGTCGCCCTCGTCTGCACCCTGACCCCGTCACCGGCCCCGTCCAGCAGCGAGCTGATGGCACGCCACGTGCTGGAGGCGCTCGAGCAGCACGGGGTGACCACCTCCTCCGTGCGGGTGGTCGACCACGACGTGAAGCCGGGGGTCCAGGTGGACATGGGTTCCGGGGACGAGTGGCCGGCCCTGCGGCAGCAGGTCCTGGACGCGGACATCCTGGTGCTGGCCACCCCCATCTGGATGGGCCACCCCTGCAGCGTCGCCCAGCGGGTGATCGAGCGCCTCGACGCCGACCTCGCCGAGACCGACGACCAGGGCCGGCCGATCATGTACGACAAGACCGCGATCGTGGCCGTGGTCGGCAACGAGGACGGCGCGCACAAGACGATCGCCGACATGACGCAGGCCCTCAGCGACGTCGGGTTCACCGTCCCGGCCCAGGCCGGGACCTACTGGGTGGGCGAGGCCATGCACACCGTGGACTACCAGGACCTGGACGAGGTGCCGGAGAAGGTCGCGGCCACCACGGCCGGGGCCGCCCGCAACGCCGCCCACCTGGCGCGCCTGCTGCGCGCCGAGCCCTATCCGGCCGACGACAGCGGCAGCGGCCGGTCCGGCCGGTAGCCCTCAGCCGCGGCCGGTCCCGGCCGCCGCCCCCCGCGCCAGCAGGCCGCACACGGCGTCGACCCACTCGTCCGTCACGGGCTGCCGGAGCATGACGACCCGGTGCAGCGCGGCGCCCACCAGGGCGTCCGCCACCTCGGCGGCGGTGGTGCCCGGTCCCCACTCCCCGCGGTCCCGGGCCCGGCGGACCAGGGCGTCCAGCGGCTGCTCCGTGGCGGCCAGACGCCGGGCGACGACCGCCTCCACCTCGCCGGAGAGCCCGTCCGCCAGGGCCACGAGCAGCAGGGCCCGGCCGCCCGGGGTGGCCAGGTGCCGCGCCAGCGGCCCGAGCACGGAGGCGAGGTCCGTGCGCAGCCGGCCCGTGTCCGCCGGCGCCCCGAGGGCGTCCAGCTGGTGCTCCAGGGCGCCGACGACGAGCGATCCGCGGTCCGGCCAGCGCCGGTACACGGAGGTCCGGTGGACGCCCGCCCGCCGCGCGACCCGGTCGACGCTCAGCGCGTGCGGTCCGGCCACGGCCAGCTCCTCGAGCGTGGCGGCCAGCACCACGCCGTCGATGGGCACGGCGGGACGTCCCGCCCGGCCGGGAGACCGTGCCGGGCGGGGCTCGGGGGCGGGGCCGGTGACGGACATGCCCCCATTGTCGCCCGCCGCGCCCGCCCCCGGACGCCGGCCGCCCCGGGAACCCGCGCCGTCGGCTCGAGACATCTGGGCCGAGCACCTCCCTTAATGCAACAATGTGTTGCATTAAGGGAGGTGCTCATGGACGTGCTCATCGTCGCCGTCGACACCCGCGGTGGTGTCCAGCCCTACACCGCGCTCGCCGCGGGCCTGCGGGCCCGGGGCCACCCCACCGTCGTCGCGGCGCCCGAGGACCTCACCTGGCTCCCGGAGCAGCACGGCGTCCCGGCCCTCGCCCTGCCCGGGAGCATGCAGGAGGCCGCCGCGCGCCTGCCCTCCAGCGAGGGGATGCGCGGTCTGGTGCCGCGCGGGATGCAGGAGGAGGTGAGCCGCCAGGCCGCCGTGCGGACCGCCGCGCTCCTGGAGGCCGCCCCGGAGGCCGACGTGGTCCTGGCGGGCATCGGCGGCGCCCCCATCGCCCGTGCGGTCGCCGAACGGACCGGGGCACGGTTCCTCTCGGCGCACCTGCATCCGCTGGGTCCCGTCACCGGCGCGTTCCCCGGAGTTCTGGCCCCGCACGTGCCCCGGTGGTCGGGGCGGGCCGGCAACCGCCTGGCCCACCGGATCACCGCCCTCGCGGCGGCCGCCCCCACGCGCCCGGCCGAGCGCGCCGCACGGACGGCCGCCGGCCTCGCGGAGAGATCCGCCGCCCGGCCGGAGACGGGCGCCCTGTACGGCATCAGCCCCCAGGTGCTCCCCCAGCCCCCCGACTGGCCGACCGGTCACGTGCTGACCGGGTACTGGTTCCTCGACGATCCCGGGGCCGCCCTCGACCCCGAGCTCGAGGCGTTCCTGGCCGACGGGCCGCCCCCGGTGGTGGTCGGCTTCGGGAGCATGTCCAGCGCCGACGCCCGCCGGACCTCGGCGACGGTCACGGCCGCCCTGCGCGCCACGGGCTCCCGCGGGGTGCTGCTGACCGGGTGGGGCGGACTCGCCGCCGACGGCGACCCCGGTCCGGGAATCCTGGTGCGCACCGCCGTCCCGCACGACCTCCTGCTGCCGCGGGCGGCGGTCGTGGTGCACCACGCGGGGGCCGGGACCACGGCGGCGGGACTGCGCGCGGGCATCCCCCACGTCACGGTTCCCTACGGGGTCGACCAGCCGTTCTGGGCGGCACGGGTCCACGAGCTCGGCGCGGGAGCCGCCCCCGTCCCCCGGAGACGGCTGACGACCGAGCGCCTGGTCGAGGCGCTCGACCGGTGCCTGCGGGACGGGTCGCTGCGGGAGCGGGCGCGGCGGCTGGACGCCGCGATCCGCGCGGAGGACGGTGTGGGCACGGCCGTGAGCCGCCTGGAGACCTGGGCCGCGCTCGATCCGCGGCAGTGATCAGTCCTCGGGCGGGACCTCGGACGCGGGCGGGACCACGCTGTTCCTGGCGGCGCTCACCGGCGCGTTGACGGGGCAGGCCGCCTGCCCGGACAGGCGGTGCAGCACGGCCAGGGCGGCCGCCACCAGCGCCAGGACGCCGGCCCCCGGCAGGACGGAGCCCGCCACCACCAGCACCACCCCGACGGCGCCGAGCAGCGCGCTGCGGCGCTCCGCGGACTCGACGGCCCGGGCCACGGTGACGGTGGCGACGTCGTCGTCATCGGGGAGCGGGGTGCCGCCGGCGACCGGCACCACGTAGGAGGCCACGAGCGCGCCCGTGAGCAGCGAGACGCCGATCCAGGCGGGGCGCCACCCCACGGCCGGGTCCTCCCGGCCGAGGAGGAGCCCGGGCACGGGGGCGCAGAGCAGGCCCAGGAGCGCGGCGGCGACGAGCCCTGCGAGCGCTGCGACCCCCCACTGGCGGACCCCCCACAGTCGGAGGGCCTGGGTGGCGGGACGGAGGCGCTGCGTCATGGGCGGGGTGCCTTTCGATCGGACGGGGTGGTGCCCCCACTGTGTCGTGGATCGCGGCCCGGCACCAGGCGGGGGACCAGCCGGACGAGGACCACCATCCCCACCAGCTCCACCAGGGTCTGGGCCACGACGACGAACGGTGTCAGCGCCAGCCGCTCCGGCAGCGCCAGGGCCAGGGGGAGCACCACGAGGGAGTTGCGGGTGGCACCGCCGAACACCAGCGCCCGGGAGGCCGCCACGTCCAGGCCCGCGATCCGGGCGGCCAGGAGCCCGAGCGGGACCATGGCCACGAGGAAGCCGATGTAGAGGGGCACCACGGTCACGAGCTCGGCCAGCTGCTCCCCCACCCCGCGCACCTGCGAGGCGATCACCGTGAACAGCGTCAGCGCCATCAGCGGCACCGTCGCCGCGGCCGTGGCCGTGACGACCCGGCGCGCCGCGGCGGAGCCCGGCGCCGCCCGCTGCACCGCCGCGGCCGCGGCGAGGGGCAGGACGATGAGCAGCACGAACGCCTCCACGAAGGGCCCCAGCTCCACGAGGGCGACCGCCTCGGGGCCGGCGAGGACCAGCAGCCAGGCGGGCAGCAGGAGCATCTGGCCCAGCATCAGCAGCGGGGCGGCGGCCAGCAGCCGGTCGGCGGCGCCGCCGGCGAGACCGGTGAAGACGATGACGTAGTCCACGCACGGAGCCAGCAGCACCAGCAGCACCCCGATCAGCACGGCCTCGTGGTCGGCGACCGCCCGGGAGAGGAGGAGCACCACGACCGGCACCACGGCGAAGTTCACCACCAGCACGGCCGCCAGGAAGCGCAGGTCGGTGAAGGCCCGGCCGATCGCGGCGAACGGGACGGCCAGGAACGTGGCGAAGAGCAGCAGTCCCAGCACCGGGGTGACGGCCGGGGCGAGCGCGGGCGCACCGGGCACCGCCCAGCCGACGAGGACCGCGGCGGCGATGGCCCCCAGGTAGACGGCCACCTGGTGGCGTTCGACCCACGGGGCGGGTGCTGTGCTGCTCACCCGTCCAGCGTAGGCGCCCGCGTCCGGGTGCGGCCCCGGGGCCGCGGGCCTCGTTCAGCGCGCGGGGGTCTCCGCCGCGGAGCCGGACGGTGCGTCGCGGACCGGGGCGGTGCTGCGGCGCACGACGACGCGGGTGGGCAGTTTCTGCGCCGGGTCGGGGTCCTCCCCGCGCAGCAGCGCCAGCAGCAGCCGTGCGGCCTGCAGCCCCTGGTCCCGGACCGGCTGGCGGACGGTGGTGAGGTCGACAAGCTCCGCGAGAGGGTGGTCGTCGATGCCGATGACAGAGATGTCCTCGGGCACCCGCAGTCCGGCGCGGCGGACGGTGCGCATCGCGCCCAGGGCCATCTCGTCGGAGTGGGCCAGCACGGCGGTGGGGAGCTCGCGGACGCTGAGCAGCTTCTCCATGGCCTCGGCGGCCGGCACCCCGCCCCAGTCGGTGGTCACGACGAGCTCCTCGTCGACCGGGACACCGGCGTGGGCCATGGCCGCGTAGAAGCCCCGCGTGCGCCCCCGGTGGGCCGGCTGATCGGCGCGGTCGGGGTCGACGGCGGTGATCATGGCGATCCGCCGGTGACCCAGGCGCAGCAGGTGGTCGGTGGCCTGCCGCACGGCGGCGGCGTCGTCGATGGAGACGTAGGGATAGGTCGCGTCCTGGCCGCCGGCGGCGACGATGGTGACGCCCATGAGCTCCAGGCGGCGCCGCTCGTGGTCGGTGACCGGCACCGCGACCACCACGACCGCGTCGACCTTGCGGCGGGCGGGCAGGCGCTCGAAGAACGCGTGGCGGCCCTCGGGATCCCCGACGTGGTAGAGCAGCACGTCGTGACCGGCCTCCCGCAGGACCTCCTCGAGGCCGCCGACCATCTCCCCGAAGTACCAGCGGTCCAGGTGGGGCACGACCAGGGCGACGCTGCGGGTGGCTCCGGTGGCCAGGCGCGAGGCCTCCGGGGAGGCGACGTACTCCAAGCGGCGGGCGACCTCGGTGACACGCTCCCTGGTGGCCGCGGCCACGCCGTAGGCACTGTTGAGCGCCCGTGAGGCGGTGGCCAGGGAGACGCCGGCCTCACGGGCCACGTCCGCCAGGCCGACGGTTCTCGAGGAGGTCATGGCCTCAGTGTAGATCCTTCGGAAGCGCTTCCCAAACAACGTTCCGACATCACGACGAACAATGCCCTCCCCCGCCCAGAATCCACGCAAAATTATGCGCCCCATGGGGTTGACATTGTTTCCGTATGACCTGAATCATATTCGGAAGCGCTTCCGAAAAGGGGGCGGCACCCTTTCCGGAGGAGGAAGTTCCATGACCGATCGTCTGGTCACCCAGGATTCTGCCCGTCTGACCCGCACGAGGCTGCGTGTGCTGGGAGCAGGTGCTTGCGCAGTGTTCGCCCTGGCCGCTTGCGCGCCTCCCGGTGGGGGCTCGGCTCCGGCGGCTTCCGAGGCGGCGCCTACGGATGTGTCCACCGAGCTGGGCCAGGAGCCCATCGAGCTGACCCTCTACGACGGTGCCGGGCTCAAGGCCAAGGACGAGGCGCTGATCGCGGCGTTCGAGCAGAAGCACCCGAACGTGACCATCACCGGCCGCTATGACCCCGATGACGTGCAGGCCCAGAACGCCCCGCGGGTGCTGGCCTCGGACGACCCGCCGGACATCGCCCGGGTGATCGCCCTGTCGGATGTGGCCGGGGACGGGCTGCTGACCAACCTGGACGCCTACGCCGACGCCTACACCTGGGACGAGCTGCCGGAGGGTCAGCTGGCCCAGTACCGGGTGAACGAGGACGGGGTGCGCGGGGAGGGCTCGCAGTACACGATGGCCGACGGCTTCACCGTCACCGGCTTCTACTACAACAAGGAGCTGGCCGAGCAGCTGGGCATGTCCACCCCGCCGCAGACCATGGAGGAGCTGGAGGAACTTCTGGCTCAGGCCGAGGAGGCCGGCATGGTGCCGATCATGGCCGGCAACCAGACCGGCCAGGTCATGACCAGCACGCAGATGATGCTCAACCACGCCCTGGGCGCGGAGTCGGTCAACGAGTGGATCTTCCACGCCCCCGAGGCCACCATCGACACCCCGGAGGCCGCCGAGGCCCTGGCCACGATCCAGGACTGGGCCGAGGCCGGGTACTACCCGGAGGACACCAACGGCACCGACGCCACCGCGGCGTTGGGGCGCTTCGCCAACGGTGAGGCCCTGTTCTACGCCTCCGGCAACTGGGACGCCGCCGCCCTGGACGAGCAGATGGGCGACAACGTCGGGTTCTTCCTGCCTCCCGCCCCCGAGGGCCAGGAGCCGGCGACGATGTCGGACCCGGCCTCGAACTTCGCCATCCCGGCCGGTTCGGACGCCAAGGACGCCGCCGCGGCGTTCCTGGACTTCCTGCGTTCCGAGGAGGCCCGTCAGGTGGTCGCCGATGCCGGTTTCGCCCCCTCCGGCGAAGGGGAGGTCCCGGCCACGGAGGAGGGCTCGGTCAGGGCCCAGATCCAGGAGGCCTTCGCCCAGCTGGTGGAGGCCGACGGGCAGGTGCAGTTCGTGCAGAACGCCACCAACGGGCTGACCACCACCTGGAACTCCGAGGCCCAGCGCCTCGTCGACGGGGCCACCACCCCGGAGGACATGCTGGACGCGGTCCAGTCCAAGTACGAGGACGAGCTGGGACGATGAGCTCCCTCGACGGTTCCAGCGGCCTCCTGCAGGGCCTGACCCGGCCCGCCCCGGCGGCGCCCGCCGGCCAGGAGCGGACCCCCGAGCGGGCACCGCGCCCCCGGCGGCGGAGGAAGAACTGGGCCGGATGGCTGTTCGCGGCCCCGGCAGCACTGATGTACGCGGTGTTCGTGCTGCGGCCGCTGGCCGCCTCGATCCAGTACTCCTTCTACGACTGGGACGGCATCACACCGGCCACGTTCGTGGGGCTGGAGAACTATGTGCGGGTCTTCACCGACCCGCAGCTGCTGTCCTCGATCTGGCACGCCTTCTTCCTGATCATCTTCTTCACCGTTGTCCCCGTCACGGTGGCGCTGCTGGTGGCCGGGCTGATCCGGGAGCTGCGCAGCAAGGGCCTGGGCAGGCTGGCCCAGACGCTGCTGTTCATCCCCTACGTCATCCCGGCCGCGGCCGCGGCGATCGCCTGGAGCTGGATGTACGCCACCACCGGTGCGGTCAACCAGCTGCTGTCGGTCGTCGGGCTCGAAGCTGTGACCCGCGCCTGGTTCGGGGACCCGGCCTGGGCGCTGCCTGCGGTGGGTCTGATCGGGACCTGGATCAACCTCGGGTTCTGCACCATCCTGCTGATGTCGGGCATCGGCAAGATCGACACCTCCCTCTACGAGGCGGCCAAGCTCGACGGGGCCGGGTTCTTCCAGACCTTCCGGGCGATCACCCTGCCCGGGCTGCGCCAGGAGATCGGGGTGTGCGTGACGATCACCATCATCGCCGCCCTGGCCAGCTTCGACATCGTGTTCATGTCCACCCAGGGCGGACCCGGGTACTCCACCATGGTGCCCGGTGTGCAGGTGTACCAGCTGGGCTTCACCGAGTCCCGCATCGGCCTCGCCTCCGCCCTGGCGCTGGTCCTCAGCGCCCTGGTGCTGGCCGTGATCCTGCCCCTCCAGAAGCTCTTCCGGGAGAAGTGAGCATGAGAACCTCCAAAAGCACCCAGATCCCCGGAGTGGCCCTGCTGCTGCTGGCCATGGCCTTCTCCGTCTTCCCGCTGCTGAGCATGTTCTTCACCGCCCTGCAGCCCCAGGGTCCGTGCCGCTGGGGCTGAGCTGGCCGGCGGACCCGCAGTGGCACAACTTCATCGACGCCTGGAACGTCGCCGACATCACCACCCTGGCCGGTTCCAGCTTCCTGCTCGTGCTGGGCGTGGTGCCCCTCGGGGTGCTGCTGGCGACCATGGCCGGCTACGCCCTGGGCCAGCTGCGCATCCCCGGTGGGTCGATCCTCTTCGTGCTGCTGCTGCTGGGGCTGACCCTGCCGTTCGAGGTCACGATCGTCCCGCTGTACTACCAGATCCGCGAGATGGGCCTGCTCAACACCCGCCTGGGGCTGATCCTGCCGCTGATCGGGCTGAACATGCCCTTCGCCGTGTTCTGGATGCGCGCCCACTTCCTCAACGCACCCGCCGAGCTCTCCGAGGCCGCCAGCATGGACGGGGCCAGCACCTGGCAGTCCTTCCGGGCCATCCACCTGCCCTTGGCCCTGCCCGCGATCGCCTCCCTGGGGCTGCTGATGTTCATCTCCACCTGGAACCAGTTCCTGCTGGCCATCGTGCTGATGGACGACCCGGCCAAGCGCACCATGGCCGGTGCCCTGCAGAACTTCGTCGGCCAGTACTCCACCGACGTGGTCCTGCTCAACGCCGGGTCCCTGCTCATCATGGCCCCGATGATCCTGGTGTTCCTCTTCTTCCAGCGCCACATCGTCAAGGCCATGCTCGCCGGCTCGGTCAAGGGCTGAGCCGGTGCGGACCGCCGGCGACCACCGCGGCCGGTCCGCACCCGCACCTGCCTGCCGCCGCACCTTCCCCCTCTTCCACGGACGGAGTCCCGATGTCCTCTTCCCTCGCCCCGCTCCCGGCCGCCCCCGATCCGGACTGGTGGCGGACGGCGGTCGTCTACCAGGTCTACCCCCGGTCCTTCGCCGACTCCGACGGTGACGGTCTCGGGGACCTGGGCGGGCTGCTCTCCCGCCTGCCGTACCTCGCCGAGCTGGGGGTGGACGCGATCTGGCTCAGCCCCTTCTACCCCTCCCCGCTGGCCGACGGCGGCTACGACATCAGCGACTACCGCGACGTCGACCCGCGGCTGGGCACCCTCGACGACTTCGACCGGGTGGTGGCCGGCGCCCACGGGCTGGGCATCAGGATCATCGTCGACATCGTCCCCAACCACACCTCCGACCAGCACCCCTGGTTCCAGGAGGCCCTCGCCGCACCGGCGGGCTCCCCCGCCCGCGGGCGCTACATCTTCCGGGACGGCACCGGCGACGACGGCGCCTGCCCGCCCGCGAACTGGGTCTCGCACTTCGGCGGGCCCGCCTGGGAGCGGGTGGACGACGGTCAGTGGTACTGCCACCTCTTCGCCAAGGAGCAGCCGGACCTGAACTGGGACCACCCCGAGGTGCGCCGGTACTTCGAGGACACCCTGCGGTTCTGGGCCGACCGCGGGGTGGACGGGTTCCGCGTCGACGTGGCCCACTCCCTGGCGAAGGACCTCTCCCACCCGCTGCGCGACCAGCCCACCCTGGACCGCATGCTCCCGCTGGACGGCACCGACCCGCTCTACGACCGGGAGGAGGTGCACACGATCTACCAGGAGTGGCGCCAGGTCTTCGACGAGTACGACCCCCCGCGGATGGCGGTGGCCGAGACGTGGCACCCGGCCAACGAGCGGACCTGGCTCTACGCCCGCCCCACCGAGCTCGGGCAGGTCTTCGACTTCTCCCTGCTGAAGTCCCGGTGGGACCGGGACCAGTTCGTGGACGTGATCGACCAGCCTTCGCCGGCCACACGGGAGCCGGCGGCGGCCTCACCTGGGTGCTGTCCAACCACGACGTCCCCCGTCACGCCTCCCGCCTGGCCCTGCCCGAGGACACCGACCCGGACGCGTGGCTGCTCGCCGACGGGCGCCACCCCGTGCTCGACTCCCGGCTGGGACTGGACCGGGCGCGGGCGGCCACCCTCATGATGCTGGCCCTGCCGGGCTCGCCCTACCTCTACCAGGGCGAGGAGCTCGGCCTGCCCGAGGTGCCCGACATCCCCCACGAGCACCTGCAGGACCCCGTCTGGCACCGCACCGGCCACAGGCTCAAGGGCCGCGACGGCGCCCGCGTCCCGCTGCCCTGGACCCGGTCCGGCGGCTCCTTCGGCTTCGGCGAGGGCGGCGCGTGGCTGCCCCAGCCGGAGCACTTCGGGGAGCTGTCGGTCGAGGCCCAGGACGGGGTGGACGGCTCGACCCTCGAGCTGTACCGGCGTGCGCTGCGGATCCGGCGGGCCCACCCCGGACTGGCCACCACCGACTTCGCCTGGGCGGAGGCCCCGTCCGGGTGCCTGGCCTACGGCCGGGGCGCCGGGTTCCGCTGCCTGGTCAACCTCTCCGGCGCCGAGGTCCCTCTGCCCGCCGGTGCCGAGGTGCTGCTGGCCAGCGGCCCGCTCGGCGACGGGCAGCTGCCGCCCGACCACGCCGTGTGGCTGGACGTCGGAGCCGAGGCCTGGAAGGACGACGTGTGACCTGGTCTACTCGCTGACGGGGTGGAAGACTGGTGCCGTGCCGGCCGCCCCTCCTCGGGAGACCCGGGACGGAGCACCCGGCATCCACCCGCCCGCCCCCAGCAAGGGAGGTCCGATGAACTCCTCCGAGCACGACCACCACTCCACCGGCCACGACCACGGGTCCGACGCCGAAGCGGTCCCGGCGATGGATCCCACGTTCTACCGCTCCCCGACCCAGGCCATCGCGGCCCCGCGGGAGACACTGGCCTACGTGGTGGCCTTCGACCACGACGCCCAGCGCCCGGACGCGCTGAGCGTGATCGACCTCGACCCGGACTCCGACTCCTACGGCACCGTGGTCGGCTGGGAGGACATGCCCGGCACCGGGGACGAGCTGCACCACTTCGGCTGGAACGCCTGCAGCAGCTCCCTGATGCACGAAGGCCACGACATGGACGACCTGTCCCGCCGGTACCTGCTGATGCCCGGATTGCGCTCGTCCAACGTGCACGTTGCCGACACCCACCCCGACCCCCGGAATCCGCGAGTGGTCAAGACGATCACCGCCGACGAGCTGGCAGAGAAGGCCGGGTACTCCCGCCCGCACACCCTGCACTGCGGCCCGGACGGGGTGTACCTCTCCTGCCTGGGCACCGCCTCCGGGGACGGCGGACCCGGCGGCATCGCGGTGCTCGACCACAGCACCTTCGACGTGATCGGCAGGTGGGAGACCGACCGCGGCCCCCAGCACCTGGCCTACGACGCGTGGTGGCACCTGATGCACAACACGCTGATCACCAGCGAGTGGGGCACCCCGGCCATGGTGGAGAACGGCATCGTTCCCGAGCAGCTCCTCAACCAGGAGTACGGCCACGCCCTGCACTTCTGGGACCTCGCCGAAGGCCGGCACCTGCAGCGGGTGGAGCTGGGGCCCGAGCACCAGATGGCCCTCGAGCTGCGTCCGGCCCACGACCCGGAGGCGACCTGGGGGCTGGTGGACTCGGTGATCTCCACCGAGGACCTCTCGGCCTCGATCTTCCACTGGCACCGCACCGAGTCCGGGGACTGGACCGCGGAGAAGGTCATCTCCATCCCGGCCGAACCGCTCGAGGCGGAGAAGCTGCCCGAGTTCCTGCGCCCCTTCGGCGCGGTGCCGCCCCTGGTCACCGACATCTCGCTGTCCGTGGACGACCGCTGGCTCTACGTCTCCTGCTGGGGCACCGGGGAGCTCAAGCAGTACGACGTCTCCGACCCGGCCCACCCGCGGGAGACCGGGTCCGTGCGCCTGGGCGGGATCGGGGACCGCGCCGCCCACCCCTCCGCCCCGGACACCTGGCTCGGCGGCGGCCCGCAGATGGTGGAGACCAGCCGCGACGGCACCCGGGTCTACGTGACCAACTCGCTCTACGGGGCCTGGGACGACCAGCTCTACCCGCACGGGATCGGCGCCTGGATGGCCAAGATCGACGCCGACACCGACACCGGCGGCCTGTCGATCGACAAGGACTTCTTCCTCGACCAGGAGGACTTCCGCGGCCTGCGCGTCCACCAGATCCGGCTGCAGGGCGGGGACGCCTCCTCCGACTCCTACTGCTACCGCACCTGACCCGCACGCTCGGCCCGCGGCGAGGAGTTCCGGGACGGTGCGGGCCGGACGGTGGGTGCGGTCACTCGTGGCGCAGGGCGGTGATGGGGTCCTTGCCCGCGGCCCGGACGGCCGGGATCGTGCCGGCCGCGAAGGCGATCGTGAGCACGGCCACGGCGATCAGTGCGATCTCCGGAGCCCGGAAGACGAACAGGGACAGCCCCGGCAGCCCCGCCAGGAACCCCTCGGCCAGCCACCGGGCCACCCAGGACCCGGCCACCACCGCGGTGGTCACGCCGAGGACCGCGCCGAGGAGGCCGATGAACACCGCCTCCAGGGAGAACAGCCCGAAGACCTTCGCCCCGCTGGTGCCCAGGGCCTTCATCAGCCCGATCTCGCGGGTGCGCTCCTGCACGGACATCAGCAGCGTGTTGACGATGCCCAGGCTCGCCGCCAGCAGGGCGATCACCGCGCACGTGTTGAGGATCCAGATCACGGCGTCGATCACGGTGCGGAACATCCCGAGCTGGTCCTCGACCGTGGAGGCGACCATGCCGGCCTCCTCCAGCCGCTCCTGCACCGCGGGAGCCTGCGCGGGATCGTCCATGACGGCGCGCGCCATGATGTAGCTGGCCGCCACCTCCTCCGGCCCCCCGCTGATCTGGTAGGCGTAGAGACGTTCGTTGAAGGAGGTCGAGGGCAGCGGGTTCATCGCGACCCCGGCCAGGCTGGCCTGGGTCACACCCGAGACCGTGGCCTCGAAGGCCTGCTCCGTCCCGGCCATGTTCGTCATGACCACCTCCAGGACCTCCCCGACCGCGTCCTCCGCCGAGGCGAACCCCAGGTCGGCGACCCAGCTGTCGGGGATCGCGAGCTCGTCCGCCCCGTCCGCGGCAGTGGCTCCGGCGACCACCTGCAGGCCCTCGCCGTCGACCGGGATGCCGAGCGCGAGCTGGAACCTCGCCCCGTCGGCGCGCAGATAGGTGGGGACCACGTTGTACACCGGGTGCACCTCGGTGACACCGGGGGTGTCCTCCACGGTGGTGACGTCCTCCTCGGAGAGCCCTGCGAAGGAGACCCCGAAGCCCGTGGCGACCTGGGTGTCCTCCGGGTCGTAGGCCCGTGGGCCGGTGCCGGTGGAGAGCTCCAGCAACGGCTGGGACTTCTGCACGTACAGCGCGTCCGTGTCGCCGAAGGCGGCCACGGTCTGGTCGATGTAGCGGTTCACCCCGGTGCCCATGCCCGAGGTCAGCGTCAGGGTCAGCGCGCCGATGAAGACCGCCACCACGGTCAGCACCGTGCGGGTCCGGCCCCGGAAGGTGCTGGCCACGGCCGAGCCGACCATGTCGGTCCACGTCACCGGGCGCCTCCGGAGACCCCGAGGGCGACCTCGTCCCGGTCGGCGGGAACGACGGCCTCGAGCGGGTCCGCCGGCACGGAAGCCGGGGCCTCCACGATCAGCCCGTCGCGCAGGTGCACCTGGCGGTCGCAGCGTGCAGCCAGCTCCGCGTCGTGGGTGACGATCACCGCGGTGATGCCCCGCTCGCGGTTGAGCTCGAAGAGGATGTCCTGGACCACGGCACCGGTGGCCGAGTCGAGGTTTCCCGTGGGCTCGTCGGCGAAGATCACGGACGGGTCGTTGACCAGTGCCCGGGCGATCGCCACCCGCTGCTTCTGGCCCCCGGACAGGTCGGTGGCCCGGCTGGCCGCCTTCTCCGCCATCTCCAGCCGCTCCAGCACCGCCAGTCCGCGGCGGCGCCGCTCCGCCCGGGGCACCCCGGCGATCTTCAGGGGCAGCACCACGTTCTCCAGCACCGTCTGCCCCGGGGTGAGGAAGAACTGCTGGAACACGAACCCGAACATCGTGTTGCGCAGGGCGTTGAGCTCCCGGACCGAGAGGGACCCGGCGTCCTGGCCCCGCACCGCCACCGACCCGGAGGTCGGCGCGTCCAGCAGGGCCAGCAGGTGCATCAGGGTGGACTTGCCCGACCCGGACTTGCCCACGATCGCCACCGACTCCCCCGCCTCGATCGCCAGGCTCACCGAGCGGAGGGCCGTGAAGGCGTGGGGGCCGTGGCCGTAGGTCTTCACCAGGTCCTCGGTCTGCAGCACCGCAGGATTCATCCGTGGCGTCCTTCCCCTGTCCGCGCAACCACCCGTGGCCATCCCGGGGACAAGATCAGGAGCAACCGGTGTGGGACGGCGTCGCACACCCACTTCATCATGTGCGAAGGCACACGGAGAGGGGAAACCGGCGAGTGTCCCCACAAGGGAGGTCCGCCGCGCCCGCCCGGCGCGCTCCCGCCGACGAGCTGCGGCCGGGGCCGCGTTCGCGCGGCGCAGACCTCCCCAACGGGGCCGCCCGGCACCGGGCACCTCGACGCCCCGCGCCCGGAGCCGGACACCGCCACGTCCGCTCCGCCCCGCCCACGGCCCCGGAGCAGCGGCCGAGGTCCCCCGCCCACGGGACGCGGGCACGGCACCGCACGGCTGCGTGACGGGCCCCAGGGGCGGTCCGGAGGTCTCAGCGCCCGTCCGGCACGCCGTGCGCGGTGCTGCGGCACACCTCGTCCCACGGCGTGGGCTCGAGGCCGAAGTGCCGGCGGGCGGCCGCGTCGTCGAGCACGTAGGGCCGGTCCCACTGGTAGGACAGGGCGCGCATCTCCCGCAGCACGGGGACGACCAGGGAGACGCCGGCCAGCGCGGGATCGCGCAGCACCCGCACCCGGACCGGCGGCCTGCCCGCAGCGCGCAGGACATCGGTCAGCGCCTGCTCCTGCGTGCGGGGAGGATTGCTGGGCACGTGCCACACCCGCCCGTGCGCGGTGTCGTCCTCGGCCGCCGCGACGAGCAGCCGCGCCACGTCGGCGGGGCTGGTGAAGGTGTGCGGCTGGTCCTTGGCGAACAGCACCGTGACCGGCCGGCCCCGCAGCGCCGCGGGCAGCACGCGCGTGATGTGCCCGTTCGAGCCGACCCCCGGGCCGATGTAGTCGGATCCCCGGACCTCGACCACCCGTACCCGCCCCTCGTCGTGGGCGGTGCGGGCGGCGCGCCACATCGCCGCCCGCAGCCGGCCCTTGGCATCCGTCGCGGCGTCCGGCAGCCCCTCGTGCATCGGGCCGTCGACCGGGCCGTAGGGGTACAGGTTGCCCGTCATCGCGTAGACGGCTCCCGTGCGCTCGGCGGCGGCGAGCAGCGCGGACGCCAGCGGCGGCCAGACCTTTCCCCACCGGGTGTAGTCGCCGGGGTTGGCGCAGTTGTAGAGCACCCCGGCGCCCTCCGCCGCCCGGGTCAGGGCGTCCTCGTCGGAGGCGTCGAGCGCCGGCGACCGGGCACCGGGCACGGCGGCCGAGCCCGATCGGGTCACGACGGTCACCTCGTGACCGCGGTCGACGAGCTGGTGCGCCAGAGCCCGGCCGACGGGCCCGGCACCGACGACGAGGTGGCGGTGGTCCATGGGTGTCCTCCCCGGTCGTGGCACAACAGCGCAGTGCTCCCGGACAGCAGTCTGCCCTGCTGTCCGCGCCAGGTCGACGGAGCACCCGGGGAGGACGGCACGTCGGGGCCCGGCGGCGCGTGCGGGCGGACAGGGCTTCCCGTCCGATGCGCTACCGTGGTCGCTCCAGCCAGCTCGGCCATCCACCGTCGTCCGGAAGGACAGCATCATGACCGTTGTCGTCACCGCAGTCTTCACCCCCGCCACCGGCTCCCGGGACCGTCTCGTCGAGGCCCTGCGGACGGCCGTTCCCGCGGTCCACGACGAACCGGGATGCCTGCTCTACGCGCTCCACGACGCCGCGGACGGGTCGATCGTGATGCTCGAGAAGTGGGCGTCCGAGCGCGACCTCGCGGCCCACGCCGCCGGGCCGGCGGTCGCACGCCTGAACACGCTGATCGAGGGCCTGACCGCCCAGCCCGTCGTCGTCACCACCATGGCACCGCTGCCGGCCGGGTCAGAGGAGCAGGGCACGCTCTGAGCGCACCTGGGGCCGCGCCGCCCGGTCCCGGAGCGGTGCCCCGGGACCGGCCGGCGCAGCGGACCCGACCGGGACGGCACCCCTGCGGGGCGCTTCCGCGCCTCGCGGGGTGCCGTCCCGGACCGCGCCGGGCGCAGGTCAGCCGCGGCGACGGGTGCGCACCAGGGCGACGACCCCGGCGAGCAGCCCCAGCAGCCCGGCGACCAGTCCGGCCCAGCCCAGCCCCGTGCCGACGGACCCCTGGGTGGAGGCCTCCTCGGCCGCGGTGGCGGCCCCGGCGTTGTCGTCGGTGCCGTGCCCGTGGCCGTCGGCCTCGGCGGCGGTGGTGGTCAGGGACGGTGCCGGGTGCTCGGGCTCGGCCTCCCCCTCGGCCATGGGCTGGTCCCAGGCCACGGAGCGGCCGTCGGTGTAGGACTGGGTCACCGGCAGCAGCAGGGTGGTCCCCTCCTCGGGGAGCGGGCCGACCGAGATGGTGAAGGTCTGGAACTGGCCCGGCTCGATCGCGTGCTCCTCGTCCGCCGTCCAGGTGATGGTGGCGGGCGCCTCGGTGATGGCGCCCTCCCCGATCTGCACCGGTTCCGGCAGCTGCTCCTCGGTGACCTCGGCGCTCCAGCCCTCCACGGGCTTGGTCCGCACCGAGGCGAACGGGGTGTTCTCGGGCAGGGTGAGCTCCAGCTTGTTCGTGGAGGCGGTGTCGGACTCGTTGGGCACGGAGAACGTGACCTGGGCGTAGCCCTCCGCGGCGGTGGAGGTGGAGGTGGCCGAGACGTGGGCGGCGGCGGGAGACAGTCCCAGGGCCGTCAGCCCGGCGGCGACGGCGAGGACGGACGTGCTGGTGATCAGGCGCGGGGCAGTGGTGTTCGTCATGACGATGGGCCTTTCGTGCGCGCCGCCGGGACACGGCGGCGCAGGAGGAGTCGTGGGGTCAACGGCAGGCGGGCGCCCGGGACCGCCCCGCCGGGGTCATCCCCAGCAGGTTCCCCTCGGCGCCCGCGGCACGGGCGGCCCGCGCACCCGGTCCCGCCGCAGCCCTCGCCGTCTCAGCACGGGGCGCTCCGCCGGGGGAAGGTCCCCCGGCCGGAATCCCAGGGGCAGACGGGGTGGGTGCGGCACAGCGACCAGGGGCCGCAGCCAGGCGAGCGCCCACTCCAGGGCGTTCTCCGCCGTCGAGATCGCCACGGCGGTGAGCACCACCGCCGCCAGGTGACCGGCCGGCATGGCCGCGCCGAACTCGTCCAGGCCGTGGTGGCCCATCCCGGGGACGCCCCCGGGCAGGCAGGACTGGCCGGGTGCGGGGGGCATGTGGTGGCCGTGGCCACCGGCAGGGCAGTCCGCGGGGGTCGACCAGGCGGTGAAGACCTCGTGCAGCCCGATCTGAGTGACTCCCAGGAGCACGAGCACGCGGGGCAGGCTCAGCGTCCGCCTGGCCACCCAGGCCACGGGGCCCAGCAGGCCCACGCCCAGCCCCAGCATCGGCAGGGCGGGGGGAAGAGCGCCGCCGGCAGCCAGGTGTCCGGCGGCGGCCAGGGAGACGACGACGGCGGTGACCAGCAGCGACCGGAGCCAGCACGCTGCCGCGCGCCGGCTCATCGGCTGTCCTCCACTGCTGCCCCCTGCCCCGGGCCGGCACACCGCCTGAGCCCCTGGTCCGAAACCTACCGGGGGTGACGCCGCGGCGGAAACCCGGTGCGGCGTCCCCGCGCCCGTCCGGCCGACTAGGGTTCGACCCATGCAGTCGACCAGGACGGGCCGGGCCACACCGGGCCCTCGCAGCGAGGAGCGGAGGGCCCCCCGGATGGTCCTGGCCCTCCTCACCGCCCTGACCGCGATGCTGCTGACGCTCCTGGCCGCACCGGCCGCCGCGGCCCACACGGAGCAGCCGGCCACCGATCCGGCCGACGCCCGGGTCCTCGAGAAGCCGCCGCGCACGGTCACGATGTCCTTCACCGAGCCCGTCGGCGCCACGGCCGAGGACATCGAGGTGGCGGGCCCCTCCGGCGAGCCCCTCCCGGTGGACGTCCAAGCCCTCGACTCCACCGTGGCCGTCACCCCGGCCGCGCCCCTCGCGGCCGAGGGCACCCACCGGGTGACCTGGCGGGTGCCCTCGGCCGACGGGCACCCGATCTCCGGGTCCTTCACCTTCTCGATCGGCGCCCCGGCGACGCCGCCCACCGGGCACGGCGCGCTGGTGGCCCACCACGCCGCCCAGACGCTGGTCTACCTCGGGATCTTCGCCGCGGCCGGTCTGGTCGTCTTCGACCTCCTGCTGCTGGCCGCCCCGCCCGGCACGGCGCCGGGCAGCCGCCGGCGGGTCCGCGCCCTGGCCGGCCTGGGGGCCGCCGCGGCGGCGGCCGGGGCCGTGGCCTCCGTCCCGGCCACGGTGATGTGGCAGAGCGGAGCCACCCTGATAGCCCTGGCCGACCCGGGCCTGTGGCGCACCGCGATCGGCTCCGACGCCGCGGTGGCCGCGGCCATGACCGGCGTCGGCACGGTCGTGGCCGTGGGCGCCCTCCCCCGTGCCGCGGGCGACCGGGCCGCTCCGGCCGGCCGGCTGGCGCTGGGCGGGGTGGCCCTGGCCGTCGCCTCGCTGGTGGTCGTGGGCCACAGCCGCGCCGTCGCGCCGAGCTGGCTGGTGGTCACCGCCGACGCGGTGCACGTGGCCACCGGGGTCGTCTGGATCGGTGGGATCCTGGGGCTGCTCGCCGTGCTGGGACAGGCCCGGGACCTCCCGGTCCACCAGGCCACGGCCACCCTGGTGCGGTTCTCCACCGTGGCCGCCGGGACGGTGCTGGCCCTCACGGTCGCCGGTGTGATCCTGGGGTGGCGGATCCTGGGCGACGCCGAGGCCCTGGTGACCACCGGCTACGGCCGGTTGCTGCTGCTCAAGGTCCTCGTCGTCGCCGGCGTGGTCGGTGTCGCCGCCTGGAACCGCTGGAGGCTCCTCCCCCGGGTGCGCGCCCGCTCCGATCCGGCGGCCCGGGACGACCTGCGCTCGGCGCTGCACACCGAAGGAGCCCTGCTGCTGTTCGTCCTGGTGCTCACCGGAGTGCTCACCTCGCTCAGCCCCTGACCGCCCCCGCGCGGAACGGCGGCCCAGGAGAGGCCGCCGGCCCGTGACGCTGCTCAGGAGCGGGTGAGCTCCCGTCTGCGCGTGGTGACCGCCCAGATCACGAAAGCGTCGAAGGCGATGACGACGATGTTCCACAGCGGGTAGAAGGGCATCCACAGGAAGCTGACGACGATGCTCAGACCCGCGAGGACGACCGCGAGCGTGTGCGCCCACAGCGCTCCCTGGATCAGGGCGAAGCCGGTCACGGCGAGCACGACGCCGGCGATGAGGTGGGTCCAGCCCCAGCCGGTCATGTCGAAGGTGAAGATGTACTCCTCGCCGTACACGTAGAACTCGTCGTTGAAGAGCGCCACGAGACCCTGGAGCACGTGCAGGATCCCGACCAGGGCCAGGAAGACGCCGGCAGCGGCCGTCCCGGCCACCGCGCCGCGGCTGTGGTCCTGTCGGCCGGTGTCCCGGTCGAACGTGGTGGTCGCCATGACTGTTCCCTCCGGTAGGTGTCCTGCAGGCTCCCCGCAGGACGGGTTGACCATCACCACCACTGTCCGCCTCCCCCGGTCGGCCGGCATCACCCGATCGAGGTGATTCCGTGCCGGGAGACCGCGACGGCACGGAGAGCACCTGGGCGCCCTCCCGGTTCGCTCCGGCCAAGGCCCCGGCCTGCCGGGAACGCCTCCTGACCGCGGCCGCCGGAGACACGCTCAGAGCAGCCCGAGGACCGCACCACCGGTCACGAGGAGGCCGGCCGCGAACATCGCCGCGGCGACCACGATCAGACCCAGCACCGCCATCGCGGTGAGCCGCTGGAAGCGGACCGTCTCGAGCACGGTGGCACGGGCCAGGAGGAGGACGAGCAGCAGGGCCGCCGTCAGCAGCAGCATCCCGGCGAAGACCATGTCCCTGTGGCTCCTCTCCGCTCGCCGCCCGGGCGGGTCCCACGGTCCCGGGGACTGCTTCCCGGCCCCCGACGAGGCGCCGTGGGCGGCGCACTGCGTCCCGCCCACATCTTTTGGCGTACCCGCTCCGCCCGCAGACGCCCCACGCCGGCCGGCGTCCCCACCCGATCTCGGCCCTGTCCTCCCCACCTGAGCACTCCGGGCGTGCGGTTCTCAACTGTGCATGCAAAAGCGTGTTCACCGACGGACACAGAGAAACGCCCAGGTCACGACGCCCCCGGCCCGTGGGCGGGGGCGCGGCGGTACGTGCGGGCATCGGTGTCCGCGGGCCCGGACACGACGACGTGCTCGAGCTCCGCCCTGTGTCAGCGGCGCCGCTCGCCGGATCCCGCAGCAGCACCCGCTGGGTGGTGCTGGTGGTGCTGGAGGAGCACGACCGCGTCGTCGAGGCTCGCCGGCCGACCCTGCGGATCCGTGACCTGCCGAGGGCGGGTCTCGGCGACGCGGACCGCCCACCGCTCCGGGTCGAGGCCCAGGTCCTCGATCTCCTCGGCAGGCGTGCGGAACCGCGGCTCGTGCCCCGGAGGCAGGTCCGCCCAGGCGGGAGCGGCGGCGTGGCCGGTGATCAGCAGGTGCCCGCCCGGTGCGACGTGGCGTGCCGCGGCCCGCAGGATCTCGGTGCGCGGCAGGGCGACCGGCGAGTGCAGGAAGCTGGCCGTGACCAGGTCGTACCGGCCGCCCTCACCCAGGGTCGAGAGATCGGCGGCGACGAACGAGATCCGCTCGGCGGGGACCCCCGCGGCACGGGCGGCCTCGGTGGCCCGCCGGATCGCGGTGCCGGAGATGTCGATGCCGGTGGCCGTCCAGCCGTGCTGGGCGAGCCAGATCGCGTCCGCGCCCTCGCCGCACCCCAGGTCCAGGGCACGGCCCGGCACCAGGTCCGCGGCGATCTCGGCGAGGACCTGGTTGACGCGCCCCGACCACATCCGCTCGGCGGAGCTGTAGCGGTCCTCCCAGTACTCGCCCGGGGCCGGCTCCGCCGCCCGGTCGGGGGCGGCGGAGCGGTCGAAGTCCTCGATGACCAGGGCCGCGTTCACAGCTCCGCCGGTGCGGGCGCCCGCGCCGATGGACATGGGGACGGTCAGGACCGGATCGGTGACGTTGCCGACCGCCCAGATGCGCTCGTTGCTGGTCCGGCCCGTCCCGTCCACGGCCAGGAACCGGCCCATCGGCGTGTCCGTCGTGGCGAGGCCGAGATGGTCGAGGAACGCGGTGTGCGGCCGCGGGGCGCCGGCCGTGAAGAGGGCGTCGACCGCGATCAGCGCGCCGTCGGCGGTGCGCACCGCGTCGACGGCCTCGGAGCCACCGAGGATCTCGACGACCGGGGAGGCCACGAGGCCGATGCCACGGGACCGCAGCCGGTTTTCGGCGGCCGCGTCCAGGGGCCCGAGTCCCGCCGTGAACACGGTCACCGTGTCGCTCCACTGCCGCACGAGCTGGGCCTGGTGCAGCCCCAGCGGTGAGGTCGTGAGCACACCGAGGTGCTGATCGGCGACCTCCCAGCCGTGGCAGTAGGGGCAGTGCAGCACGGTGCTGCCCCACCGCTCCGCCAGCCCCGGGATCACGGGCAGCTCGTCGGTCATCCCGGTCGCCACGATCACCATCCGGGCCCGCACCGACTCACCGTCGTCCAGCGTCACCTCGACCCCGGTCCCGGTCGGATCCACCCGCTGCACCGCCCCGGGGACGATCTGCACTCCGTAGGCCGAGGCCTCGGCCCGTCCGCGCTCGAGCAGCTCGGACGGCGACACCCCCTCCATGCCGAGCACCCCGTGCATGTGCTCCGCGAACCGATTGCGGGGACTCCCCGCGTCGACCACCAGCGTGCGCCGGCGCGCCCGCCCCAGGAGCAGGGCGGCGCTCAGTCCCGCCGCACCGCCACCGATCACCATGACATCCCACTGCATCTCGTCCATGGACCGAGTCTGCGCAACAGGCCCGATCTGTGGCAAAGTTTCTTGCAGAAATGGCAAAATGGTGGCAAGGCGGCAGGACGTGAGGAGACATGGTGAGCGGGGAACTGGAGCAGGTCGGGCCGCGGCTGCGGGCGGCACGCCGCGCCCGCGGCCTGACCTTGGAGGACCTGGCGGCACAGGCCGGCATGTCCACGAGCACCCTGTCGAGGCTGGAGTCGGGGAAGCGCCAGGCCTCGCTGGAGCTGCTGGTGCCCCTGACCCGGCAGCTCGGGATCCGCATCGACGACCTCCTGCAGCCCGAGGCCCGCGATCCCAGGGTGCGCCGCCCGGTCGTTCGTCGCGACGGGCTCACCATCGCCCCCCTCGCCCCCGAAGGGGCCGCCATCCACACCTACAAGATCACCTACCCGCCCGTCGACACGCTGCCGGAGCTGCGGGTGCACGACGGGTACGAGTGGCTCTACGTGCTCACGGGCAGGCTCCGGCTCCGGCTGGGCGAGCAGGACCTGGTCCTCGTCCGCGGCGAAGCCGCCGAGTTCGACACCCACGTGCCCCATGCGATGAGCGCCGCGGGCAGGCACCCCGCACAGGTGCTCAGCATCTTCAACGGTGAAGGCGTGCGCATGCACACCCACCTGGCGCAGCCATGACGGTGCTGAGGCACCGCCGGAGCCGCCCGCCGGCCCCGCGCAGGGTGCTCGGTGGACGGCTCCGGCCGGGTCCACGCCGCTCTCAGGGTCCCGGCGGGCGGGCGTCGTCGCAGGTGCGGGCCCGTCCTAGGGGTTCTTCACTCTCGTCGACGGGCTGGGCGAGGACTGCGGCGACGCGCTGGTCGAGCACCCGGCCGGCGCACGCCGCTCGAGCGACGGCGTGGCCCGAGCAGCGCGCACGCGGGCCTCACCTCATGTGCCGGCAGGCGGGCTCGCTCGTGTAGGTGAGGATCACCTCGTCGTCCTCGGGACGCTCCCGGAAGGACCGGTGGGTGACGGTGGCCAGCACCGCGGTGATGACCGCCTCGTCGTCCTCGGGACGTTCCCGCTCGGCGCTCCACCGGTACGGGGAACGCCGGAGGTTCTCGACCCCGAGGTCGGCGGGCCCGGTCCGGGTCGCCCGGCTGGTGCCGTCGATCTCCTGCGGAGCCGGCCGTGCCGGTGGTGTCGTTCCGGAGTGGATGCTGGGTGCTGTGGTCATGGCGCTTCCCTACGTCGTTGTAGTGGTGTGCTGGGCCGGTGCCCTCACGCAGGCGTGAGAGGTCCGGTGGAGTGCTCCGTTTCCCGGTCTCCCGACTCCGTCACGGAGTCCGTGGAAGCACGGGGGCCCGAGGGGAACCGGCCGTGCTGCTGCACGGCGAGGACCTCGGGAGGGGCGGACGGCGCACTGGCGGGGTCTATGCGTTCGCCCGCAGCCGACCCTAGTGAACGGCAGGCCGGGCCGGAAGCGCCGCTTGAAATATGTCGGGGTGGTCTCCGGAGCCGTCAGGGTGGGCCCCTCGGTGGTGAGCACGGCCGGGGGCGGCCCCTCCTGCCCGGTGCTCATCTCCCGTGCTTATGTTCGGTGGGAGCGGCGGAGCACGGCGCGGCGGGTCGCGTGCACGCTCGCCTCGACCGCCCGCTCCAGCGGTCCTCGCCCCAGTGCCCGGCGCCAGTGCAGGGCGAGCAGCGCTGCGACCACCAGGTGGAGGAGGTACCAGGGGAAGGACGGGTCGGTGCGGAGCCCCACGGACAGCATCACCAGGTGGGTGGTGTACAGGGTCAGGCCCATCGCGCCCATCGCCGACAGCGGCAGCGCCCATGCCCCGGACCCCCTCGAGAGCAGCAGACAGCCCCCCAGCACCAGCAGCCCCGCCCCCAGGCCGGCAGCGACCGTCCCCAGCGGGCGGCCGATGTGCGGGGCAGTGACGACCAGTACTGCACCCACCGCCAGCAGCCGCAGCTGGATCCCCCTGTCGCGCAGGCGCACCCGCCCCACGCCCAGCCCGGCCATCAGACAGGCCAGATACGGCAGAGCCGGGAAGGTACCGGTCAGCAGCAGCGGTGCGACGGCCCCCGCGGGCTCCTCCAGCACGCCGGCGACCGCAGTGGAGGAGGTGGCTGCGGGCAGCAGCGCCCGCAGGGCCGCCACCAGCAGCGGACCCACGACCCAGCAGACCGCCGCGCCGAGGAACAGGGCCCTCGCCGACAGGTGCAGGAACGGGATCGCCAGCAGACAGAGCAGCCCGTAGCAGACCAGGATCTCGCCCGCCGGGACGTCCTCGGGCAGCAGCGCCCCGGCCCCAGCCACCCCGCCGACCAGCACGGCCCGCACAGCCGTCCCCAACCGGTCGGCGGCCAGCCACCGGCCCTCGTGCGGGAACCGGCCCCCGCAGCCGAGCGCCAGCCCCACCCCGGCCAGCAGGGCGACCAGCGCCGCCGCAGACCCCGGGAGGACAAGGGACACCCAGCTCGCCCCGTGGGCCCCGCGGACGGCCTGGGGCAGGACGTCGACGCAGATCAGTCCGATGAGCACCAGCCCGCGGGTCGCGTCGAGACCCGCCACCCACCCCGGGGGCCGGGGGGCGCCACCCGCGGCACCCACCGGGGCGGAACCTTCCGCTCTGGCCGTCCAGCTCATGGGCTCCCCCGATCTCCCCGGCACGCCCCAGGGCCCCGCCCCGAGCCGCATCCGATGTCCTGCCTCCGCTCAGGATCTCTGCTGCACCTTTCGCTCGCGTTGCGCAATCCTCAAGATCCCTAAGATTCTGCGAGCCCCGCAGCGCCCGGGTGGCGAACGCGCGACGCCCCCGAGGACGGCGCTCCGGCATCCACCGTCCGGTGCGAGACCGCGGGAATGCGCCGATGCGTGGTCCACCGGGTCGCTCGGGTGCTGCCGTGGCGCGGTACGCCGGACTGCAGGTTCCGGCCGCGGGTCTACGCTGGGCAGACCCCCTGCTGAGTGGAGTACCCCCGGAAGGACTGTGGTTGCGGCATGGACCCTCGCTCGCGCTCCGATGCGGACGCTGCTGCCGACGCGATCGGGTGTCCTGCCGACAGGCCGGCAGGGACTGCCACCCAGGGAACATCGGCCCAGAAAACATCGGCCCAGGGAACGTCGACCCAGCGCATGCGCTCAGGGCACGAGGCGCGGGGCGCGGCCGAGCCCGGTCCGGATCGGTGGCGCGTCCTGGCGGTGCTGCTCGTGGCCGTCTTCATGTCATTGGTGGGGGTGAGCATCGTCAATGTCGGCCTGCCGTCGATCCAACAGGGTCTGGGAGCCAGTCAGGCCCAGATCCAGTGGGTGCTCTCCGGGTACGCGCTCACCTTCGGGGTGGTGCTGGTGGCAGCAGGTCGAGCCGGGGACATCTTCGGCCGCGGCTTCCTGTTCATCCTCGGTGTCGTCATCTTCACCCTCGCCTCGCTGGCGGCCGGGTTCGCCGGCGACCCGGTGGTGCTCACCGTCGCCCGGTTCGTCCAGGGCCTCGGCTCGGGGTTGCTCAATCCGCAGGGTGTGGGGATGATCCAGCAGTACTTCCGCGGGCCGGAGCGGGGCAGGGCCTTCGGCATGTTCGGCAGCATGGTGGGCATCTCCGTGGGAGTCGGGCCGCTGCTCGGCGGCCTGCTCATCCACCTGGGCGGGACTGCCGACGGATGGCGCTGGATGTTCTTCGTCAACGTGCCGGTGGGCCTGCTCGCCCTGGCCCTGGCGTTGGCGTGGTTCCCGCGGCCGCTGCTGAAGCCTCCCCGCGGACGCACGGCGGGAAAGGCGCTGTCCGAGCTGGACCCCGTGGGGGCCCTCCTGCTGGGGCTGGCAGTCCTGGCCCTGCTGCTGCCGTTCATCGAGGCGAGGGCCGCGGTCTCGGCCTGGTGGTGGGCGCTGCTGCCGGTCGGTGCCGCGCTCCTGCTGGTGTGGGTGCGCTGGGAGCGCCGGTACAAGGCCGGCGGGCACAGTCCGATGGTCGATCTGGCGATCTTCCGGGTCCGCAGCTTCTCCTACGGCTCGACCCTGATCGGCCTCTACTTCCTCGGCGTCACCAGTGTGTGGGTGCTCCTGGCCCTGTACATGCAGCAGGGGCTGGGGCACACCGCGCTGGAGAGCGGGCTGATCGGGCTGCCCAACGCCCTCGCCAGCGCCCTGGCGGCGAACTGGGCCGGCCGTCACGTGCTCCGGCTCGGCCGGAAGGTCGTGGTGGGCGGGATGCTCAGCGTGCTGCTCGGCCTCGCGCTGAGCGTGCTCGTCATCGAGCTGCAGGACCACGGGATCGGCAGTGAGTGGTGGCTGCTGGCCACCCTTGCCTTCGTCGGGATGGGACAGGGCGCGGTGGTGAGCCCCAACCAGACCCTCACCCTGGCCGAGGTCCCCCTGGAGTACGCCGGCAGCTCCGGCGGCATCATGCAGACGGGTCAGCGCATCGGCACCTCCATCGGCATCGCCGTCATCACCGCGGTGTCCTTCACCGTGCTGCCCCGCTCGGACTGGGCCCAGGCCATCACCGCCGGTTTCGGGCTGATCGGGCTCATCATCCTCTGCGCTCTCGCCGTGGGCGTCGTCGACCTGCGCCACCGGCGGCGGGACAGCACCGGTACAGCCTGACCCCGGGCGGCCTCCCGGATGCGGCACCCGGGATGTTCCTGCACCGTGGAATGGCGGGGCCCTCGGTCCGTGGCGTCGACGGCGGCCGACGGCGGTGGGACGGACCGGGTGCTCCGAACCGCCCCACCGTGGCCCGCGGCCTCACCGGACGGCCGGCACGTCCGCCCGGTCCGCGGAGGGTCGCGCACGCTCCAGGATCGTGGCTCCCTGCTCCTGGGCTGCCTGGTTGTCGATGCCCAGGTCGATGCCCCTGCGATCGCGGAGCAGGCTGGTGGCCAGGATGCCGAGGGCGGCCATGCCGATGAGGTAGACGGCGACCGCGGTGGTTCCGCCGGTGGCCTGGACCAGCGCCTGGGCGATGAGCGGGGAGAAGGCCCCACCGAGGATCGCGCCCAGGGCGTAGGAGATCGACACCCCGGAGAAGCGGACCGGGGCGGGGAAGATCTCCGAGTACCACGCGGCCTGGGGGCCGTAGGTCAGGCCCAACCCGACGGTGAAGAGCGCCAGCCCGAGGAAGAGCGTCTCGATCCGGCCCGTGTCGACCAGGGCGAACAGCGGGAACGTCGCCAGGATCAGGCATCCGTAGCCGACGAAGTAGGTGCTGCGGCGTCCGATCCGGTCGGACAGCCACCCTCCGAGCAGGGTGAAGACCAGCCACAGCGCCGCGCTGGCGGTCACCGCCAGCAGCACCGGGGTGCGATCCAGCCCCACCGGTCCGCTCGGGTCGGTGGCGTAGCTGGTGATGAACCCGCCGGTGGTCATGTAGCCGGCGGCGTTGTTGCCGGCGAAGACCAGGGCGGCGAGGAGGACCAGGATCCAGTGCTTGCGGAACAGCTCGGCTATCGGCACTCTGGTCTGCTGCTTGCGGACGGCGATCTGCTCGAAGACGGGGGACTCGTCCACGGAGCGGCGGACGAAGTAGCCGACGGCGATCATCACGATGCTCAGCAGGAACGGCACCCGCCAGCCCCAGGCGAGGAATGCTTCGCCCGGTGCGATCCACCCCGTCATCAGGGCCATGACGCCGGAGGCGAGCAGCATCCCCAGCGGCACGCCGATCTGGGGACAGGCCCCCATGAGTCCGCGCCGGCGGGCCGGGGCGTGCTCGACGGCCATCAGCACGGCGCCTCCCCATTCGCCGCCGGCCAACACACCCTGGAGGATCCGCAGCAGCAGCAGGATGATCGGGGCGGCCACACCGGCGGTCTCGTAGGTGGGCAGGAGCCCGATGGCCGAGGTGGCCCCGCCCATCAGGAGCAGGGTGATGACCAGGATGGCCCGGCGGCCGATCCTGTCACCGAAATGGCCGGCCAGGAAGGCCCCGAGGGGGCGGAAGAGGAAGGAGATGCCGACGGAGGCGAAGGCCAGGAGCAGCGCGATCTGGGCCCCGGCCGGTTCGAAGAACAGCTGGGCGAAGACCAGTCCGGCGGCCGTGGCGTAGATGAAGAAGTCGTACCACTCGATCGTGGTGCCCACGATGGTGGCGGCGACGACGCGCCGCTGGTTGGCGCCGGCGTCACGGCTGGGGTTCTCGGGCATGGTGCGGGTCTCGTTTCTGGGCTGGCCGGGCCGGTTCTAGGCCGCGATCGTGGCGGCGTGGGCGACGGCTCTGAGATCAAGGGCGGGATCGGCGGCCTGCGCGGGCGTCAGCGGCATCCGCCCGTCGATGAGCTTGCGCGCCGCCATGTGGTCGGCGGGGCGGTTGACCGACTCCACGGCGACCAGGGCGCCGTCGCGGAAGCAGTAGACGGAGAACTTCCCGGCGGTGGGGTCTCCGCGCACCACGGTGTGGTCACCGGCCCGGTACAGCCCGGCGATCTGCAGCTTCCACGGTCCCTGCTGGCTCCAGAACCACGGCAGGTCGGTGTAGTCGGCGCTGCGGCCCAGGATGGTGCGGGCGGCGTGGCGGGCTTGATCGGTGGCGTTCTGCACCGACTCCAGCCGGCTGCGGACGCCGGCGTGCACGCTGGGGAAGCTGGCGCAGTCCCCGACGGCGAGCACCGCCGGGTCGGAGGTGCGCAGCGACGCGTCGACGACGACGCCGTTGTCGACCTCCAGCCCCGCGTCCCCGGCCAGTGCGGTGTTGGGTGCTACGCCGATGCCGACCACGACCAGGTCGGCGGGATACCGGTCCCCGGTGGTCGACACGACGGCTTCGACGCGGCCGGTGCCCTCGCACCGGTCGATGCCCTCGCCCAGGCGCAGGTCGACGCCCGAGGCGATGTGGGCCTGGGCGAACCAGTCCCCGGTGACGGGGCTGACGGCCCGGCCCATCGGCCGTGGCGCGAACTCCAGGACGGTGACCGCCAGTCCGCGGGCCCGGGCGCCGGCGGCGAACTCGAGGCCGATGAACCCGGCCCCGACGACCACGACCCGGCGGGCTGCGGCCAGCTCGGCGTTCAGCCGCTGGGCGTCGGCCAGGGTGCGCAGGCCGTGGACACCGTCCAGCTCCGCACCCAGGCAGGTGAGCCGCCGGTTGGCGGCACCGGTGGCCAGGACCAGGTGCGTGTAGGGCACCTCCTCGCCGGTGTCGAGGTGGACGGTGCGCCGTTGCCGGTCGATCCCGGTGGCGCTCACGCCGGTGCGCAGGTGGATGCGGTGCTCCTCGGCGAAGCGGGGGCCGCGCAGGGGCAGGGGTGCTGCGTCCTGACCGCCGAGGTAGTCCTTGGACAGGGGCGGCCGCTGGTAGGGCGGGTGGGGATCGTCGACGACCACCGTGACGGGGCCCTCGTAGCCCTCGGTACGCAGGGACTCGGCGGCCTGCATCCCGGCGTGGCCGCCGCCGACGACGACGACCCCGGGCCGGCTGTGCTCGGCGTTCATGGTCACACCTGCTCGGCGGGAACGTCGACCTCGAGGTCCTGCAGCCGGCCGCCGGTGGTCACCTGGCAGCCCAGCCGGGACCGGTCGGTGCGCTCGGCCACCGTGCAGTCGAGCATCTCGTCCTCGTCCTCACCGATCGGCGGAAGCTCCTCGGCGCCGGGGCGGAGGTAGACGTGGCAGGTGGCGCACATGGCCTGGCCGCCGCACTCCCCGACGATGCCGGGCACGCCCGCGACGACTGCGGCGCGCATGACCGAGGTGCCCTCCTCGACGGTGAGGGTGCGGGCCGCCCCGCTGGGCTGGTGGTAGGTGATCGTGGGCATGGGAACTCCTGGTGCGGATCGATCGGTGAACGGATCACAAGGTGTGCGGATCGGGGATGTGCGGGGCGGCGCGGGTGGGGTCAGTCCCAGTGGACGGGCATGTGGACCATGCCGCGGAAGACCCAGCCGGCGTCCACCGGCGGGTCCTGTGGGTCCAGGCGCAGGCCGGGCAGCTCGGCGAGCACGGCGGGCATGGCGATCTGGGCGACGGAGGCCCGGGCGACCCAGGTGCCGGCGCAGAAGTGGGCGCCGCCGCCGAAGGCCAGGTGCGGGCGCTTGGGGCGGAAGACGTCGAAGGTCTCGGGATCGTCCCAGATCCTCGGGTCGCGGTTGGCCGCCCCGATGACCACGCCCAGACGGGCCCCGGCGGGCAGCCGGACCCCTTCCAGGACGGTGTCGGCCACGACCTGGCGGGGGTACATGCCGATCGGGGCGACCCAGCGCACGGACTCCTCGAACGCGGCCAGGTGCAGGGCAGGATCCTGCTGGACCTTGTGCAGCTGCTCGGGGTGGGTCAGCAGCGCCCAGACGATGGTCGAGAGCACGTCGCGCGGTTCGTTGAGGCCCCCGCCGATGGTCATCTTCAGGTTGGCGCGGATCGCCTCCAGCGGGATCGGCATCGAGGACAGCCCGGAGAGCAGGCTGTGATCGGGGTTCTGCGCCAGGTGGGGCAGCATCTCGTCGATGGCCGCGTCGACCTCCGCGGAGGACGTCTCGCTCCTGGCCCAGACCTCCGGGTCGTCGGCGTAGTTGCCGGTGCCGTCGATCATGGTCTGGCTCCAGCGCTGCAGGTCCTGCTGCGTGGCGTTGTGGAACCCGCAGATCAGCCGGAGGTTCTCCGCCGCGTAGGGGGCGGCGTAGTCCCACACGAAGTCTGCCCCGGGGCCCTTGGCCTTCAGCTCGTCCAGGTAGGTGCGGTTGTTGGTGGCGAAGATCGCGTTCCAGTGCTGCTTGATGGTCTTCGGCCGCAGGGTGGCGCCGTAGGAGTCCCGGTCCACCTTGTGCTCGGGGTCGTCCTTGCGCAGCATCGAGTGCCCCATCGAGCGCTTCATCAGCGAATCGGTCTCGTCGGCGCTGAAGCGTTCGGCGTCCTGCTCGATCGTGTGGCAGGCGGCGTAGTCGGTCACCATGTACCGGTTGACCGCCGGCACCCAGTGCACCGGGGCCTCCGCGCGCATCCGCCGGTAGATCGGGAACGGGTCACGGTAGAGGTCGGGGATGGTGACCCAGTCAGCGGTGGGGCAGTCAACGGCTTCAGGGGCGGTGCTCGTCATCGTGATGGTCTCCTTCGCGGAAGGCTGGGACCGACAACGGGCCGGACCTGGACTTTTCCCAGTGTGACTCGGCGCACAACATGGGAAAAGGACAAAGATCGGTCTATATTCCTCAGAAAAACCGTGGAAGGGATGAGGGTGCGGCTCGTCGGTTACACCTTGCGCCAGCTGCTCTGCTTCGTCGCCGTGGCCGAGCACGGCAGCATCACCGCTGCGGCAGAGCAGCTGCGCGTCTCCCCCTCAGCGGTCTCAGGCGCCGTGGACGAGCTGGAGCGCGTGCTGCGCACCCAGCTCACGGTCCGGCGGCGGGCGCACGGCGTCACCCTCACCACCAGCGGGCACGACGTGCTGCGCCGGGCCCGGAGCCTCCTGGACGAGGCCGAGGACCTGGAGTCGCGCGCGCGGGACACCGGAGACGATCTGCGTGGCCCCCTCATGGTGGGCAGCTACCACACCTTGGCGCCCACCGTGCTGGCCGAGCTGCTGGCGGCCTACACCGAGCGGCACCCCGGCGTGGACCTGGACTTCGTCAGCGGCAGCCAGGCCGACCTCGTGGACCGGCTCGCCGGCGGCGAGCTCGACCTGGCCGTGGTCTACGACGTGGCCCTGCCACCGACCATCCAGGTGCACCGCCTGTACCAGGCCGCCCCGCAGGTCGTGCTCCCCGCCGACCACCGCCTGGCCCAGGACGAGGACCAGCCCCTGCCCTTGGACCTCCTGGCCTCCGAGCCCTTCATCCTCCTGGACCTGCCGCCGAGCCGGGAGAACACCATGACGCTCTTCGACCACGCCGGCATCACGCCACAGGTGCGCTTCCGCACCACCGACTACGAACTCACCCGATCCCTGGTCGGCAGGGGCCTGGGGTACTCGATCCTCGTCCAGCATCCCTCGAGCAGCCTCACCTGGGGAGGCCGGCCCCTCACGACCCGCCCCCTGGAACCACGTCCGCATCCGGTGGGGGTCTGCCTCGCGTGGGACTCCAACGTCCGCCCGTCGCGGCGCGCCGAGGCGATGGTGGACCTGGCGAGGACCCTGCACGGGCCGGCCCACGGGCAACGCCCCTGAGCGCCGGGCAGGTGCGGCCGGGCGGCCCAGGGTCACCGGATGCGGCGGACCGAGCGGTGCGTGACCGTCCGACATCGTCGACCGGATGCCGGCGCCGCAACCCGGCACTCCGCCCTCAGCCGATGGCGCCGGTCTTCACCCGCGAGCACGCCGACCTCCTGCTGGATGACCTCGACGCCGCCCTGGACGCGCCGGCGAGGCTGCAGCCGGCCGGCGGCCCGGACCCTGGAGAAGCTTGCCGACGCAGCCCGGGGGAATTCCACGGAGGGGCTAGCGCCGAGCACTTCGTATCATATACGATCAGAATCACGAGACCTGGGACACACCGCTGGACGTGCTGGACCCGGACCGACTCCGAAGACCACGAAGGCAGGACGGCATGGCAGAGACGACACCGGCTCCTCGCGGGGCCACCGGGCCCGTTGACTTCACCGACAGGGCGCACCGCCCCGGGAAGGTCATCGCCCTGCACCTGAACTACCCCTCCCGCATCGCCCAGCGGGGCCGCTCCCCGAAGTTCCCCGGCTACTTCCTCAAGGCCGGCACCTCCATCGCCCGGACCGGCGACACGATCGAGCGCCCGGCCGGCACCGAGCTGCTGGCCTACGAGGGCGAGATCGCCCTGATCATCGGGCAGGCGTGCCGCCGCGTGCGCCCGGAGGAGGGCTGGTCCAAGGTCTCCGGCATCACCGCCGCCAACGACTGGGGCCTGTACGACCTGCGTCATGCCGACAAGGGCTCCAACGTCAAGAACAAGTCCGGGGACGGCTACACCCCGCTGGGCCCGGACGTCATCCCGACCGATGGGCTCGACCCGGCCGCGCTCCGCCTCCGCACCTGGGTCAACGGGGAGCTGGTCCAGGACGACACCACCGAGGCGCTGGCCTTCTCCTTCGGTCAGCTCGTGGCGGACCTGTCCCAGCTGATGACGCTGGAGGAGGGCGACGTCATCCTGACCGGCACCCCGGCCGGCTCCTCCGTGGCCCAGCCGGGCGACGTCGTCGAGGTCGAGGTGGACGCGCCCGCGGCACCCGGGCAGCCCTCCAGCGGCCGCCTGGTCACGCACGTGGTGGCCGGCGAGCACGCCATGGCCCCGTACGGGGCGCAGCCGCAGGTGGACGACACCCAGCGGGAGGAGGCGTGGGGCTCGCGCGAGGCCGCCGGGCTGCCGCCGGCCGAGGCGCAGGAGGCCCGGGACGATCGGGGCGGCGCGGAGGAGTCCGACCACTACGTGCCGTCCCAGCCGCGGCCGGACCGCGCCCTGCTCACCGATGAGCTGAAGGCCACGATCAATGCGACGGCGGTGGCCACCATCACCGCACAGCTGCGGAAGAGGGGCATCGACAACGCCACGATCGACGGCGTGCGGCCCACCCACCCCGGCCGGCGCATCCTCGGCTACGCCAAGACGCTGCGCTACGTGCCCAACCGGGAGGATCTCTTCACGGCCTTCGGCGGCGGGTTCAACGCCCAGAAGCGCGCCATGGACACGGTGCAGCCGGACGACGTGGTGGTCATGGAGGCCCGCGGCGAGAAGGGCACCGGCACCCTCGGCGACGTCCTCGCCCTGCGCGCCCAGGTGCGCGGCGCCAGTGCCGTGATCACCGACGGCGGCGTCCGCGACTCCGCCGCGGTCGCCGAGGTCGGCATCCAGGTCTACTCCAGCGGCGTCCACCCGGCCGTGCTCGGCCGCCGCCACATCCCCTGGGAGGTCGGCGGGACGGTGGCCTGCGGCGGGACCACCGTCCAGCCGGGCGACATCGTCATCGGCGACGACGACGGCGTCGTGGTCGTCCCCCCGCAGCTGCTGACCGAGGTGATCACCGACGCCTGGGAGCAGGAGCAGCAGGACGCCTGGGTGTACGACCGCGTGGCCGAGGGCCACCCGGTGGACGGGCTGTTCCCGCCCAACGCCGAGTGGAAGCGCAGGTACCAGGAGCACCGGCAGTCGCGCGCCGGCCAGGACGCCCCGTGAGCACCGAGGCCCTCCACTCCAAGTCGGAGCTGGCCTACCAGGCCATCCTCGAGGGGATCCAGCAGGCCCGCTTCGCACCGGGCAGCCGCCTCGTGCTGGCGCAGCTGGCCGCCGAGCTCGGGATGTCCGTGGTGCCGGTCCGCGAGGCCGTGCGCATGCTCCAGCAGGACGGCCTGGTGGCCTATCAGCGCAACGTCGGCGCCACCGTGGTGGGCATCGACCCCGTGGAGTACCGGAACACCATGGAGACCCTCGCCCTGGTCGAGGGATTCTCCACCGCCCAGTGCGCGCCGCTGATCACCGACGCCGAGCTGGAACGGGCCCGGGGGATCAACGAGCAGATGCGCCGGATCCTGGACGAGTTCGACCCGGTGCAGTTCACCACGCTGAACAAGCAGTTCCACTCCACGCTCTACGAGCACCACCAGAACGCCCACATCCTCGACCTGGTGCACCGGGGGTGGAACCGGCTGGCCGCCCTGCGCTCGTCCACCTTCGCGTACGTCCCCGGCCGGGCCCGTGCCTCCGTGGACGAGCACGACCACTTGCTGGACCTCATCGCCGAAGGCGCCCCCTTCGACACCGTCGAGGCCGCCGCCCGGACACACCGCCTCAACACGCTCGACGCCTACCTGGCCTCACGTACCACGCCCCAGGACACTGCACGCCGAAAGGACACACCATGAGCCCCGAGACCACCACCGACACCGCACAGCGCTGGGTTCCGGCCCACCTGCCGGAGAAGATCCAGCACTACATCAACGGTGAGCACGTCGACTCGATCGACGGCGACACCTTCGACGTGCTGGACCCGGTCACCAACCAGACCTACATCCAGGCCGCCTCCGGCAAGGTCGCCGACGTCGACGCCGCCGTCGCCGCCGCCAAGGACGCCTTCGAGAACGGCCCGTGGCCGGGCATGCTCCCGCGCGAGCGCTCCCGGGTGCTGCACAGGATCGCCGACATCGTGGAGTCCCGCGGTCAGGATCTCGCCGAGCTGGAGTGCTTCGACACCGGCCTGCCGATCAAGCAGGCCCTCGGCCAGGCCCGCCGCGCCGCCGAGAACTTCCGCTTCTTCGCGGACCTGATCGTCGCCCAGGCCGACGACACGTACAAGGTGCCCGGCCGCCAGGTGAACTACGTCAACCGCAAGCCGATCGGCGTGGCCGGGCTCATCACCCCGTGGAACACGCCGTTCATGCTGGAGTCCTGGAAGCTGGGCCCGGCGCTGGCCACCGGCAACACCGTGGTGCTCAAGCCGGCCGAATTCACCCCGCTGTCCGCGTCCCTGTGGCCGGGCATCTTCGAGGAGGCCGCCTGCCGGCCGGTGTGTTCAACATCGTGCACGGCTACGGCGAGGAGGGCTTCGCCGGCGACTCCCTGGTCAAGCACCCGGACGTCCCGCTGATCTCCTTCACCGGCGAGTCCCGCACCGGCCAGATCATCTTCGGCAACGCCGCGCCGTTCCTGAAGGGCCTGTCCATGGAGCTGGGCGGCAAGTCCCCGGCCGTCGTCTTCGAGGACGCCGACCTGGACGCCGCCATCGACGCGACGATCTTCGGCGTCTTCTCCCTCAACGGCGAGCGCTGCACCGCCGGCTCGCGCATCCTGGTCCAGCGCGGCATCTACGACGAGTTCGTGGAGCGCTACTCCGCCCAGGCCCAGCGCGTGCGGGTCGGCCTGCCGCACGACGAGAGCACCGAGGTGGGCGCCCTGGTGCACCCGGAGCACTTCGAGAAGGTCATGTCCTACGTGGAGATCGGCAAGCAGGAGGCCCGCCTGACCGCCGGCGGCGGCCGTCCCGAGGAGTACCCGGAGGGCAACTTCATCCGGCCGACCGTCTTCGCCGACGTGGCCCCGGACGCCCGGATCTTCCAGGAGGAGATCTTCGGCCCGGTCGTGGCCATCACCCCGTTCGACACGGACGAGGAGGCGCTGGCGCTGGCCAACAACACCAGGTACGGCCTGGCGGCCTACATCTGGACCAACGACCTCAAGCGGGCCCACAACTTCGCCCAGAACGTCGAGGCCGGCATGGTCTGGCTGAACTCCAACAACGTCCGCGACCTGCGCACCCCGTTCGGCGGCGTCAAGGCATCGGGCCTGGGCCACGAGGGCGGCTACCGCTCGATCGACTTCTACACCGATCAGCAGGCCGTGCACATCAACCTGGGCGAGGTCCACAACCCGGTCTTCGGCCGCCAGGAGCAGGCCGCCGAGAACCTGCAGGCCTGAACTCCCGCGCTCTCCGGCACCGACCCCTCTCACAGCAAGGACACCACCATGACCCACCTCGACGACCGGACGATGACGTCCTCGGGCTTCTACGTCTCGCAGGAGGCCCCGATCGCCGCCGACAACCCCATCCCGACACCCTCCGCCCCGGCGCCGGACATCCTGCGCTGCGCCTACATGGAGCTCGTGGTCACCGACCTGAAGCGCTCGCGGGACTTCTACGTGGACGTGCTCGGGCTGACCGTGACCGAGGAGGACGAGAACGCCGTCTACCTGCGGTCCCTGGAGGAGTTCATCCACCACAACCTGGTGCTGCGGCAGGGCCCGGTGGCCGCCGTCGCCGCCTTCTCCTACCGCGTGCGCACCCCGGAGGACCTGGACCGGGCGGTGGCCTTCTACGAGGAGCTGGGCTGCCGCGTGGAGCGGCGCCCGGAGGGCTTCACCAAGGGCATCGGCGAGTCGGTGCGCGTGGAGGATCCGCTGGGCTTCCCGTACGAGTTCTTCCACGACGTCGAGCACGTCGAGCGCCTGGCCTGGCGCTACGACCTCTACACCCCGGGCGCCCTGGTCCGGCTGGACCACTTCAACCAGGTCACCCCGGACGTGCCGCGCGCCACGAAGTTCATGCAGGACCTGGGCTTCCGCGTCACCGAGGACATCCAGGACGAGCAGGGCACCGTGTACGCGGCCTGGATGCGCCGCAAGCCGACCGTGCACGACACCGCCATGACCGGCGGCGACGGGCCGCGCATGCACCACGTCGCCTTCGCCACGCACGAGAAGCACAACATCCTGGCGATCTGCGACAAGCTCGGCGCGCTGCGCATGTCCGACCTGATCGAGCGCGGGCCCGGCCGCCACGGCGTCTCCAACGCGTTCTACCTGTACATCCTCGACCCGGACGGCCACCGGATCGAGATCTACACCCAGGACTACTACACGGGCGACCCGGACAACCCGGTGGTCACCTGGGACGTGCACGACAACCAGCGCCGCGACTGGTGGGGCAACCCGGTCGTGCCGTCCTGGTACACCGAGGCCTCCCTGGTGCTGGACCTGGACGGCAACCCGAAGGATGTCGTCGCCCGCACCGACGACTCCGAGATGGAGGTCACCATCGGCGCCGACGGCTTCTCCTACACCCGCCCCGGTGACGACTCGGGCAGCTACAAGGGCGAGGCCGCCAAGGGCTTCAAGATCGGCAACCAGCTCTGAGCCCCCCCGGGCCGACGGCGGCCGGTCGGCTCCTGGGTGGAGCCCGCCGGCCGTCGTCGGCCCCCGGGCGGAGCACCTGCAGAGCACAGGACAGGACAGGAGAGCACATGCTGGACCACGACACACACGTGGCGATCGCCGACGAGCTGCACCGAGCCGGGCTGGACCGCACCCCGGTGCCGCTGCTGACCCAGCGCTACCCGCAGATGGAGATCGAGGACTCCTACGCGGTGCAGCGGATCTGGGCGCAGCGCCAGGAGGAGGCCGGCCGGCGCAAGGTCGGCCACAAGATCGGCCTGACCTCCAAGGCCATGCAGGACGCCACCGGCATCGACGAGCCCGACTACGGGATCGTCTTCGACGACCAGGTGGTCGAGTCCGGCCACGTCTACGAGTGGGCGAAGTACACCCATCCGCGCATCGAGATGGAGCTGGCCTTCGTGCTCAAGGAGGACCTGTCCGGACCGGGGGTGGGCCTCTTCGACGTGCTGCGCGCCACCGAGTACGTGGTGCCGGCCCTGGAGGTGCTCGACTCCCGCATCGAGATGCAGGGCCGGACCATCACGGACACCATCTCGGACAACGCCGCCCTGGGCTCCATGGTGATCGGCGGCCGCCCGGTGGCCCCGGACGCCGTGGACCTGCGCTGGGTGGCCGGTGCGCTCTTCCGCAACGAGGAGGTCATCGAGACCGGGGTGGCCTGCGGCGTGCTGAACCACCCGGCCAACGGGGTGCACTGGCTGGCCAACCGCATCGCCGGACACGGGGATCGCCTGGAGGCCGGGGAGATCATCCTCGCCGGCTCGTTCACCCGGCCCATGTGGGTCCACGCCGGGGACACCGTCTACGCCGACTACGGAGAACTGGGGACCATCACATGCCGATTCGTCTAGCGGTCCAGCCGAGCCTCAAGGACCTGTTCACCGAGGCGGCCCGCGCCGAGCGCGGCGGGCGGCCGGCGGCCGGCATGTTCGTCAGCTCGGGAGATCCCACGGTGACCGAGATCTGCGCCTCTGCGGGCCTGGACTATCTGCTGATCGACGCCGAGCACTCGCCGCTGGGCCTGGAGACCATCCTGGCCCAGTTGCGGGCCATGGCCGGCTACGGCTCGATCCCGGTGGTCCGCCTCCCCGGTCTGGACGAGGTCCTGGTCAAGCAGTACCTGGACCTGGGCGCGCAGTCCCTGGTGGTGCCCATGGTGAACAGCGCGGCCGACGCCGAGGCCGCCGTGCGCGCCGTGCACTACCCGCCGCGCGGGGTCCGCGGGGTGGGCTCGGCGCTCGCCCGCTCGGCCCGGTGGAACAGGGTCCCCGACTACCTCTCCCGCGCCGCCGAGCTGGTCACCCTGGTGGTGCAGGTCGAGAGCGCGGCCGCGGTCGGATCCGCCGCGCAGATCGCCGCGGTGGACGGGGTGGACGGCGTCTTCGTCGGTCCCTCGGACCTCGCCGCCTCCATGGGCCTGATCGGCCAGCAGACCCACCCGGACGTGGTGGCCGCCGTCAAGGACGTCGTCGCCGCCGTGCGGCAGTCGGGGAAGTTCGTGGGGGTCAACGCCTTCGCGCGGTCCCAGGCCCAGGACTACCTCGACGCCGGGGCCGACTTCGTCAACGTGGGCGCCGACGTCGCGCTGCTGGCCCGCGGGACCGAGGCGCTCGCGGACGCCTGGTGCGCTCCTGCGGGCGAGGAGCAGGGGCCGGGTACGGCGCCGCGCGGATCCTACTGATCCGACGGGGCCGGTCGCTGCCCGAGGCGGGTGGCGACCAGCTCGGCGCTGTGCGCCAGCCGCCGGCCCAGGGCCTCGACGTCGAGCCGGCGGGTGGCGTAGACGACGGCCAGTGACGCCGGCAGGTGGCCGGGCACGCGGAGGGGAACGGCCACGGAGGAGACGCCGTCCAGCACCTCGTTGCTGCTGACGGCGAATCCGCGCTCCCGGGCCTGCTCCACCTCCGCGCGGGGGCGGACCCCGCCCGTCAGCTCGCTGAGCTCGTCCGGGTCCATGCCAGCCTGCACGGCGAGCCCGGGGGCGCCGCGGTCCAGCGGGTGGCGGGTGCCCGGGCGCTGGGTGACCGCGTGGCCGCGCGAGGGCTCCACCGTCACCAGCGTGACGCACTCCTCCTGGCCCCAGACCGCCACGAACGCGCTCATCTGCAGTTCGTTGGCCAGCGCGGTCAGCTCCGGCAGGGCAACGGTCCGGAGGTCCTGCTGCACCCCCAGCGCGAGCACCGCCAGCCCGGGGGCGCCGATCAGGCGGCCCGTGGAGTCCCGGGTCAGCAGGCCGTGGCTTTCCAGGGTGCGCAGGATCCGGTAGGCGATCGACCGGTGGACGCCGAGCTGCGCGGCCACGTCGGCGATCGTCGGTGCCTCGTCCGCCGCGACCACCAGCTCCAGCATGCGCAGCCCCCGGGAGAGGGTCTGGGAGAGCGGTGCCGACGAGGCCGCCCGGCCCTGCGTGCTCCCGGTCGCCTGCGCGGCCGGTGCCCTGCTCGCCGGCACCTGGGCGGGAGGACGTCCCGAAGTGTTCACCGTGGCCCCTTTCCGTGGGCGGTCTGCCGGAGTGCCATGTCGGGACCGCGGAGCCGGCCCGAGAGGCCCGGCGGGTCTCGTCCCCGGGATGACCATGCTCCCACTGCACCGGAGCGTGAGCGGGGTCGCAGGGTCTTGTGAGGGCGATCACGGACCGTATATGATCACCGGCAAGAGTTCGATAAAAGAACGACGTGTTCCATTATAGAACACACCGTGAGTTTCTTCCTCTCACCGGCCAGGAGGCCCCATGCTGTTCCACCACCACGGCTACGTGTCCACGGACCCCCGGATCCAGCCCGCCGCCGGTGTGGGCGTCGACCGCTCCCCCGACCTGCCGGAGGTCATCGACGTGCTGGTGGTCGGCTCCGGCCCCGCCGGCATGACCGCCACCGCCCAGCTGGCGAGCTTCCCGGACGTCATGACCTGTCTGGTCGACCGCCGCCCGCAGCGCCTCGAGATCGGCCAGGCCGACGGCATCCAGGCGCGCAGCGTCGAGACCTTCCAGGCGTTCGGCTTCGCCGAGGAGATCACCGCCGAGGCCTACGACCTCACCGAGATGAACTTCTGGAAGCCGGACCCGCAGAACCCGGAGCACATCGTCCGCACCGCCCGGACCGTCGACGACCCGGCCGGCGTCAGCGAGTTCCCGCACCTGATCGTGAACCAGGCGCGCGTGCTGGACTACTTCGCCCGCTTCGCGAAGAACGCACCGTCCCGGACCGAGCCGTACTGGGGCTGGGAGTTCGTGAGGCTGGAGGTCGGCGAGGGGGAGCATCCCGTCGCCGTCACCCTGAAGCGCACCGGCGAGAGCGCCGAGGCGGGGGTGGGCCCCGGCGAGGAGCGCGTCGTGCGCGCCAAGTACGTGCTGGGCGCCGACGGCGCCCACTCCAGGGTCCGGCGGGACATCGGCGCGCAGCACGTCGGCGCCGTGTCCTACCACGCCTGGGGCGTCATGGACGTCCTGGCCGAGACCGACTTCCCGGACATCCGCACCAAGTGCGCCACCCCGCTGACGGAGATCATCCGCCAGGCCAACGAGATCGTCTCGCCCTACAGCATCGACGTGAAGGACGTCGCCTGGTGGAGCGTCTACGAGGTCGGCCACCGGGTGACCGACCGCTTCGACGACGTCCCCGTCGAGGAGGCCGGACAGCGCAGCCCGCGCGTGTTCATCGCCGGCGACGCGTGCCACACGCACTCCGCCAAGGCGGGCCAGGGCATGAACGTCTCCATCCAGGACGCCTTCAACCTCGGCTGGAAGCTGGGTCAGGTGCTGAGCGGGGTGGCCCCGGAGAAGCTCCTGGCCACCTACACCGCCGAGCGCCAGCAGATCGCCCAGGACCTCATCGACTTCGACCGCGAGTGGTCCTCCATGATGGCCGCCAAGCCGGAGGAGCTCGAGAGCGAGACCGCGCTGGAGGACTTCTACGTGAAGACCGCCGAGTTCCCGGCCGGCTTCATGACCGAGTACCCGGTGAGCCTGCTCCGGGGCGAGGCCGTGCACCAGGACCTGGCTACCGGCTTCCCGCTGGGCAAGCGCTTCAAGGCCCACCCGGTCAAGCGGGTCTGCGACACCAACCCGAAGTACCTGGGCCACCAGCACGTCGCCGACGGCCGCTGGCGGATCTACGCCTTCGCCGACTCCGCCGTGTCCTCCGCACCGGACTCGGCGCTGCGGGCGTGGGCGGAGCAGATGGACTCCGCCGGGTCGCCCGTGCGCCGGTTCACCCCCGAGGGCCAGGACCTGGACGCGCTGTTCGACCTCCACGTCGTCTACCAGCAGCCGCACGAGGAGGTCGAGCTGATGCAGACGCCGTCGATCTTCCGCCCGCAGGTCGGCCCGTTCCGGATCTCCAACCTCAACAAGGTGTGGGGCGTGGACCCCGGCAACGACATCTTCGAGGCCCGCGGCCTGAGCCGCGACGGCGTCGTGGTGCTCGTCCGGCCCGACCAGTACGTGGCCCACGTGCTGCCGTTGACCGCCACGGCCGAGCTGTCGGACTTCCTGTCGCGGATCTACGCCTCCTGACCGCTCGGGCGGGGACCTCTGCGTCGCCGCGGCCCGGCACGCCCACGACGCACTCCCACCGCTACGGTGCAGCAGGCACGCGCCCGGGGCATCCAGCCGGCTCGCCGCCGGGTCGCCGCGGCGTGCCGGCGGGCCGGTGCGCGGCGGTCTGCCCGAGCAGGGCGGCCACCAGGGCCAGGGCGAAGCCGGCGCTCTGCACCCCGGACAGGGCCTGTCCCAACCAGACCCAACCGACGAGGGCGGCCACCACGGGGCTGAGCGCCCCCAGCATCGCCGTGCTGGTGGCCGGCAGACGGCGCCCGGCGGAGAACCACACCGCGTAGGCGATCGTGGTCCCGGGCACGGCCAGCCAGGTGTAGCCGGCGATCGCCGGGCCGTCCAGCACGAAGGGCCCGGTGTCCAGCACGGGCACCAGCGGGGCGATCACCACGGCCCCGAGCACCAGCTGCCAACCGGTCACCGCCAGCCCGCTCATCCGCGGGGGCAGGCCCCATCGGCGGGTCAGCACCACCCGGTGGCCATGGAGGCCGTGCCGGCAAGAGCGGCGGTGATCCCGAGGGCGTCCACGGTGACCGGCCCGGCGAACACCGCCAACCCCACCCCGGTCACGGCCAGGACCGCCCAGAGCAGCTGCCGGGCCGGGGTGGACTGCCGGAAGGCCAGCAGCAGCACCGCCGCGACGATCAGCGGCTGGGCCGAGCCCACCACCGCCGCCAGCCCGCCGGGAAGGCGGTAGGCGCCGAGGAACAGCAGCGGGAAGAACGCCCCGATGTTGAGCACCGCCAGCACCACCAGCCTCCCCCACCACCCGGCGGGCGGGATCTGCCGGGTCAGCAGCAGCAGGAGCACCCCGGCCGGTGCCGCCCGCAGCAGGGCCGCCGTCATCGGCCGGTCCGGCGGGAGCAGCTCGGTGGTGACCGCGTAGGTCGTGCCCCACACCACGGGGGCGATCGCCCCGAGCAGGGTGGCCCGGGCGCGGTCGGTCATCGCGTACGGCATCCCACCCCCTCAATTGCATAGTAGTAAGTTAGTTGAAAGGTATAATGGTTCCATGACCAGCACAAGACCGCCCGAGCGCGACGACGTCGATGCGATCGTGGCTCAGTGGGCCCAGCAGCGACCGGAGCTGGACACCCGGGCGATGGAGATCTTCGGACGGATCTACCGACTGTCCGGGGCACCGTACCGGCTGGCGCCCAAGGACCTGGCGCGGTCGTTGATGATCACCACCGGGGGCATGACCGGCCGGCTCACCCGGCTCACCGACGCGGGGCTGATCCACCGGGTGCCCCACCCCAGCGACAAGCGCTGTCTCTACGCCGAGCTCACCGACGCAGGGCTCGAGACCATCGACCAGGCCGTGGCCGCCGGGGTGGACGGCCAGGCCTTCGTGGCCGATCGCCTCGGTGACGAGCAGGCGCGTGCGCTGGCCGATCAGCTGCGGGCAGCCCTGCAGATCCTCACCACCACACCGACCGATTAGGAGCCTCCACCGCAGCACCGTTCGCCGTTGACGGATCTTGCACAAAGCGGCACAGGTGCGCTCGCCGCCTCTTGCACCCTTCTTGCGACAGCCCCATGCACAGTGGCGCACTACGAGGTGCTCACGGATCCGCTGCTCCACCGGCCCCTCCTTGACCCATGACTGGGCCCGTGAGCACGGTGGGCCGATTACGGCCGCTGGGGCGTGACCGGGAAACGTTGCTGGTAGACCGGGACCAAGGCGGGGTAGTAGTCGCGCTCGAAATCGATGGCGGCGACATCCTGGCCCGTCTCGGCCGCTGTGAGCCGGTCCAGGTAGTAGTCCCAGCCGGGGCCGATGCTGTGCGCCCACTCCGGTTCGGGCAGAAGCTGGCCGAAATGCAGCGTGGTGCCGCCACCGTCTTCGGTGAGCCGGATCTCCACGCGCCAATCGTGCTCCTGCCCGTCCAGGCCCTCACTGCGTGCGCGGGTGCGCAGCAGCCGCGGAGGCTCGCAGACCTCGATGTGGTGCACCTCCTCCGGCATGCCGTCCTCGGCGGTCATCCGGAAGACGACGCTGCCGGAGGACGGACTCCCGGTCCAGGTGCCGATCCAGCGGCCGAGGCGTTCGGGGTCCGTGACGGCGGCCCACACGTCGTCGATGGGGGCGTCGAAGTGGCGGGTGAGCACGATCCACTCACCGTCCTGGCGGGTCTCGGGCCGGCCGGTGGCCTGTGGTGTTGTCATCCTGCGTCCTTCCTCTCGGTGCGGGCATGCCGGTCGGCGGACCGGTCGCGGCGGGTGCGGCGGACCTCGAGCTCGAGTGCGTCCAGGACGTGCTCCGGGATCCGCGGCGTCCGGCCGCTGAGCTCGGCGAGCAGGACGGCGACCGGTTCCAGGGCGGACGGGACCAGGGTGTAGTGGCGTTCACGACCCTGATCGGTCCCGGCAACCAGGCCCGCCTCACCGAGCACCTTCAGGTGCCTGCTGACTGCCGGGCGGCTGATGTCGTGATCGGCCGCCAGGTCCACCACCCGGGCCGGCCCTTCGGCCAGCCGTCGCAGCAGGGCCCGTCGTACCGGGTCCCCCAGAGCCGTGAAGACGTCCACGACACTTATGGTAACCACCCGGTTACCAATATGCGAGAGGTCGCCGGCCTCGGCCGTGCACCTCGCGATCGCGGTGACCGCGTCGCCGGCGGCCGGACGGGCGGTCCCGTCGGCCGCACTGGTCGCCGAGGAGAACGACACCTTCCGCATCTCCCGCCAGCGGCCGGCGAACTCGATCGCCGTCGGCGTGGCCCCCTGCTGCTGGTCGGCGGTCGATCGGTGGACCCCCCAGCTGGCACCCCCGTACCGCGCCAAGCAGAGGCTCTCTAGGAGCAGGAGCGTTCACCGCGACGACCCCGGCGACTGATGGAGAGCTTGGTCGGACATCGCACCGATGGGCCGCCTGCCGTCGAACCTGACGACGGAGCCGCGACTCCGGGGCTCACGAGGCCAGTCGCGCCCCTGTGGTGCGACCTGTTCCGGCGGGTCCGCCCTCGACGGCGGGGCGGTTGATCTCGACCCACACCTCGTCCAGAGAGAGACCGAGGACCCCGGCGATCGCGGCGATGGTCGGAAAGGCAGGAGTGGCGACGCGACCGGACTCGATCTTCCGCAAGGTCTCCGGTGAGACACCAGCATCGAGCGCCGTCTCGAGCATCGACCGCTCCCCCCTGCCCCGACGCAGCAGGGCACCGAGGCGTTGCCCGCGTTCGACCTCAGCGGGAGTGAGCGGCAGTCTGACCATGCCCCCAATTCTATGACCGGGATAATATGGCCGGGATAGTTATTGGTCGGACGAGAAGGGCGCCCCATGATCGAGATCCTGCACCCCACCGAAGTGGCCCGCGCGAGGGACACCGGCGCCCTGGTCGCCGACATCCTGGAGACCCTCAAGCGCCGCAGCACGGTCGGGACGAACCTCCTCGACATCGATCGGTGGGCGAAGACCCTGATCCGGGAAGCCGGAGCGCGGTCCTGCTATGTCGACTACGCACCGCCCTTCGGGCGCGGGCCCTTCGGCCACCACATCTGCACAGGCGTCAACGACGCGGTGCTCCACGGGCGCCCCCACGACTACTCACTGGCCGACGGGGACCTGCTGACCCTGGATCTTGCAGTCATCCACAACGGAGTGGCCGCGGACTCGGCCATCAGCTTCCTCGTGGGCGACTCACGCCCCTCGGAGAGCCTCGCGCTGATCGAGACGACCGAACGCGCGCTGAGCGCAGGAATCGCCGCGGCCGTCCCCGGCGCCCGGATCGGCGACATCTCCTACGCCATCGGCTCCGTCCTCGGAGCGGCGGGATACCCGATCAACACCGAGTTCGGAGGCCACGGCATCGGCTCGACGATGCACCAGGACCCGCACGTGGCGAACACCGGGCGCCCCGGCCGCGGCTACATGTTGCGCCCGGGACTGCTGCTGGCACTGGAACCGTGGGTCATGGCCGACACCGCGGAGCTCATCACCGATGCCGACGGGTGGACGCTGCGCAGCGCGACGGGCTGCCGGGCAGCGCACAGTGAGCACACGATCGCCATCACCGACGACGGACCCCAGATCCTCACCGCGCCGAAGCAGCTTCAGCAGTGATGGCATGCTCGGTGGCCCGGACGCCGCCGGGCGTCATCCCGGCGGGATGTGACCTGGATCTCGTAACTCTCTCGGAAATCCCTTGACAGGGGGCAGGGCTCCTGCGGACACTTTTCCCATGCACTCGAGTTGCGCATTACGCGTAACGTTGCATTATTCGCAGATCCCTTGTTCCCGCCCTTCTGTTTCCATGTGAAGTCGGTCCACGCCTGATGGCCGACCGCTCCTCGCGTACCACTCGGTTCCAGGTGCGCGGACCTTCGGCAGCACCAGGGCGGCGTCGGTCCTTGTCCGCACGACACCAAAGATCACAACGCCAGGAGATCCATCATGAGCTTCGTACACCGCCTTCTGACGGGCATCCGCAACGACTGGTCCGTCTCGACGACCACTTCGGCCAACGAGGGTGCTGCCACCGTCAGCTCTCATCCCTACGGCGCCTCGGGGCGGCTCGTCGCCGTCCCCTGGGGTGGCCTCCAGCTCGAGGCCACCGACTGACAGCCCCGCGACGCCCCCACCACCTCGACCGCTCTCAGTCCGCCCGCACCGGGACTCGTCCTCGGGTCTGCCAGGGGACGTCGAGTCGGTTGGCGCACCGTCAGCAGGACGAACGCCGACAATGACCCTCTGGAATACCGGCGGCGCTCGAGGGGTTCTGGTCG